>JAAUOU010000171.1 GCA_012034765.1 Pleurocapsaceae cyanobacterium CSU_1_1
TGATGAAGGTGAGAGGTGTTTTCGAGCATTTCGATTCATACTGGTTTTTTGGTTAAAAACAGTTTACCTCTCTTTTTTCTCTAATCTACTCTGAGTAAGCTTTGACTGACTTTTGTCAGTCAATCAGCCCCATGCTTCATTTTATTCTCAACAAAGTGTGTTAGAGGTCAGAAAAAAAGCGGCTCAAAATGCCTTAGGTATTATTCAAGGTGAAAAACCTCAAAATAATATATTTTTTACCGATCCCTACCTCTAATATAATGTTGGTGTTTTAGAACTAATTAGCATTTACTCAATTAGTTTAAGCTTTTGATTGCGCTGATATTCCAGAAAATCTAAAAGCCAATCTTTTAAACATCTAGTTGCCCGACAATCATCTTCATTATAACTTAAGATTAAATTCAACAAAGCTCGATCTTGTGTGATTAGCCACTGATCATACCAACATACAGACTGATCTCCGCTACCTGTAGTTTCGCGCCAATAAAATCCCATCCAGTTTGCCAAAGCTTTTAAAGAGTAGCTTTCTACTGGAAAAATGACTGTTTTGGTCACCCAAAAATGTAGATCGACCAGGCGAGATAAAATTTCTTTTTTTTGTTCTCTAGGAGTGTTATAAAGTTTTGCTAGACGCTTAATTGTATCCGCTTCATATTCAGAGTAATGAAAGATTGGCGCATCGGGATACAAAGCAATGAAATCTAAGAATTCTTGCCAGATTTTACCTTCGTCTGCTAGGCTTTCTGCCAGAAAAGCATGAAACTGCTCGGTATTGTTAACCCGATCTACTAATAGTACCCCTAGTAAATAGTCTGTTTGCCTTTCGGGTTCGGCTTCAATATCAAAATATAACTCGATCGCACCACTAGGAATAGGCTGAGTATTAACTAAATCGAAATTTGAGCGCACGAGAGGGCGATCGCTTTTAATAGCAGAGATTTGTTGCTTTAGTTGATGAGCGGTTTCATAGCCTAATGTTTCTTCCAGGAGGGTTGGCGAGATTTTAACTAGAGATTGAATGGTGTTTACACCTAATGACTGGAGGTATTCATAGCGTTTGGGAGTTATCCCAGGAATAAGAGATAAATGTTCAGTTGATTTAGCAACTTGATGACAATAGCCATACCAGCTACAGAGGCCACAGCGTTGACGAGAAATAAATACTTCTGGTTGATTTTGCTCAGTCAGCATGATTAAACATTCGGCTACAGTTTCCCGCATTTTAATTAGTCCATAAGCTAAGTCGATCTCGTGGGAATCGTGTTCTTTAAGGATTAATTGCGATCGCTGAGGAATTTTTTCTTGAATAATTGCCAAAATCTGAGCATGAAAAGCAGCGATTAACTTGTATTCGGGTTTTGGTTTACGACCAAGTTTGATGTTGACAGGGATATATTCCCAGTTGCCAAAGATAGATGTTCCCGACTGTTTAATTAACAGACTAGGTGCAGCCGTCAAAGTAGTTTGGGCAAGTAGTGCTTGCTTATTAGTAAGCTGGAAATTAAATACATCTGGGCTAACAGATTGCCATTGAGCATAATTAACGTTCAAAGTCCCGCCCACAATGCAATCTACTCCTTGCTGCATCAACTCTACAGTTTGCTTGGTGTTTAGCTGCCAATCACGGCGAGATGCTTGTGGTTGATGAGGTTTTAGCGATCGCCCTTCAATCACGTTACGCAGATGGGTTTGATTTTCCCGCCTGAGCTTAAGTAAAAAATCTTTAGCTGGATCTCGCTCTTGAGGATTCCCAAATATTTCTAGAAAGGTGCGACGGTTGCAACGTTTATAGTTGAGTAACAGATGATCGGAAATTAGCATTTTATAGCAAAACCAGAAAGAATAAAGAGTAATAATTCTCTGCTAGTTTGCTGTATTACAGCAGTTTTGACCCCAAGATTAGGTCGCCGAATATTTAATGAAGAATGTCGATATACTAACAATGGTTCGCCACAGAGCAAGATCTTACCTATGACTAATAGTTTATCTAAAACCGACCTTAAAGAACACCGCCAGCTATTTCCTGGGTTGATGAATAAGACCTATTTTAATTTTGGCGGTCAAGGAACAATGCCCGAAGCTTCTCTACAGGCAATCATTGACACCCATAAATATATTCAATCAGTAGGGCCTTTTTCGGGTCAGATTAATGCATGGCTCACAAACAAGGTCAATCTTTTACGTCAGGCGATCGCTCTTGAACTGGAGACAACTCCAGAAACTATTACTCTCACCGAAAACGTAACCGCTGGCTGCAACATTGCTATGTGGGGAATAAATTGGCAACAGGGCGACCAAATTTTGATGACGGACTGCGAACATCCAGGAATTATCGCCACAGTTGCAGAAATTAAGCGCCGTTTCGGCGTAGAGATAAGTATCTGTTCGATCATGGATACCCTCAATAGTGGCGATCCTGTAGAAGTAATTCGTAGTCACTTCAGCGAACGTACTCGCATGGTGGTTTTAAGCCACCTCCTCTGGAATACAGGACAGGTATTACCCCTCAAAGAAATTGCGATCGCCTGTCACAGTTATCCTGCTAAAAATACCATTAGAGTAATGGTAGATGCTGCTCAATCTGTAGGTTCTCTCGATTTAAATCTACCCGAACTAGAAATCGACTACTATGCTTTTACTGGTCATAAATGGCTTTGTGGTCCTGCTGGAGTTGGGGGGCTATATATCAGCCCCTTAGCTTTTGCCGATTTAAAACCCACCTTTATTGGCTGGCGAGGCGTGGAAATAGATATCCAGGGAAAACCAATTGCCTGGAAACCAGACGGGTCAAAGTTTGAAGTTGCTACCTCTGCTTATCCCGAATACGAGGGTTTGCGTCAGGCGATTGCCATTCATCAAGCCTGGGGAAATAAAAGCGATCGTTATCAGCAGATTTGTGAGTTAAGTAAATATCTCTGGTCACAATTACAGCAAATAGATCGAGTAAGCTGCTTAAAAACCACTCCCCCCGCAGCAGGATTAGTCTCTTTCCAGGTTACAGGCATAGAACACAAACAGTTAGTAGATACTCTAGAAAAACAGGGCTTTCTACTGCGAACAATTGCCGCTCCTAATTGTATCCGTGCCTGTGTGCATTATTTAACTCTGCCTGAAGAAATTGATAGCTTAATTATGGCGATTAAAGCGAATATTTAGTAATGGTTTAGGGTGAAGTAGCTTTAAGTCAAATTAATCGTAGGGGCGATTGGGCAATCACCCTTACCTTATAGATGGGCAATCGCCTTTATAAAACTATTTTTCAAGCAGATTGAGCGAGAATCTTAAGATATTCTTTGACTGTTTGCGCGAAACCCATTTCTAAAGCTTCAGCAGTCAAGGCATGACCAATTGATACTTCAAGAATACCTGGAATAGTGCAGAATTTAGCCAAATTATCTAGATTGAGGTCGTGTCCCGCATTAACTCCCAAGCCTAAAGACTGAGCTTTTTTAGCTGCATCGGCAAACTGCTGCCAAACCGAGTCTAAATTTTGGTGTTCACGATAAGCAGTGGCGTAGGGTTCGGTATATAGTTCGATTCTTTCCGCGCCAGTATCGGGAACTAGACTAATCTGTTCGACATCTGCATCCATAAACAGACTTACTCGACTACCCAAACTATGTAGTTCTTTAATAATAGGAATTAAACGCTCTTTGTCCTTCGTCAAGTCCCAACCACTATCTGAAGTAAAGGTGTCGGGTGTATCGGGGACAAGGGTGCATTGAGTGGGTTGAACTCGGCGCACAATCTCCATAAAGGATACTTCTAAAGGATTGCCTTCAATGTTGAATTCTACAGGTTTTACCACCTCTAGTAAGTCATAAACATCTCCTGGTCTAATATGCCTTTGATCGGGACGAGGATGCACCGTAATTCCTTTTGCCCCAGCATCAATACAGATTTGCGCTATTTTGGTAATGCTGGGAATACCAAGATTACGGGTGTTTCTAATTAATGCTACTTTGTTTAGATTGACGCTCAGGTTAGTCATTTTGGACATTATGGGTCGCCTGGGATTCGAACCCAGAACCAGTCGGTTAAAAGCCGAATACTCTACCGTTGAGCTAGCGACCCTTGAAAATGTTACGGTTTAGCCGTTTTTTCCACGGACAATTATCTTAGCATAAGTTTTCGGCAAAATCCTAGTTTTTCCAAATCAAGCTCTTTTTTTCTTGGCGATCGCAACTTGAAGCTTAGGAGATAGCCAAGAATAGTACTGCGGATACACTGGTAGCCTTGCTTTCAAGCTCCATCCTGCTGGTTGCAAAATTGCCGATAAAGATTCATAAGTTGGATGGGGATAATTTGGATTAACTTCATCGAGGGGACTAATTCCGCCCAAATCTAACGCCCCCGCATCTAAGCACTCCAGTAAAAAACTAGGATCAGGTACGAGGTTAGGAGGAATTTGAATTGTGATTCCAGAGGGCAAAATCGTTTTGGCTTGAGCAATGATGGCGGGTAGTTGTTGAGGATCAAAACTAGGAAAGTCTAATTCTTGCTTAGTGCCAACACTGTGAGGCTGCAAAATTACTTCTTGAATATGTCCCCATTTTTGATGAATACGGGCGATCTCCTCCAAGGAATCGGTAATATCTGACTGTGTTTCGCCAATTCCTAATAATATTCCCGTAGTAAAAGGAATTTTCAATTCTCCTGCCCATTCTAGCTGTTGCGATCGCAATTTTGGTTCTTTACTAGGAGCATACTTATGTACCGTCTCCATAAATTTAGGATTAATTTGTTCTAGCATCAAACCCATCGAAACATTTACTTTCTTTAACTGTTTCATTTCTGACCAGCTTAAAGGACCTACATTGGTATGCGGTAAAAAGCCAAAAGACAAAGCTAGCTCACAGGTTTCTTTAACTTTTGTAAACCATTTACTGCGTTGACTAGATTGAGGATGAACTTCTCCACTTAAAATTAAAATCTCGGCTACTCTTTTACTGTCTAATTGTTTCAGAATATTAAATAGCTTAGATTTGGTTAATAAGTTGTTTCCCTCTGGGTCAAGACGAAAATTGCAGTAACTACATCGATTAAAACATTCGTAAGTAGGAACTATTGTATGAGTGGGGCTAAAGGTGATTACAGAACTCATCAATTTATATATTAACTATCCTTATATGTTATATAAGATAATATTTTATTAAAAATGTTTACATAACTAAAAGAAATGCTCTATAGTTAAAGAGTCAGTTCAAAAGAACCTAGACAAATAAATAAATAACACGCAATCATAAACACAATGACAACAACTTTACAACAGCGCGAAACACGCGGTGCTTGGGAGAATTTCTGTCAGTGGGTAACAAGCACCAACAACCGCATCTA
>JAAUOU010000172.1 GCA_012034765.1 Pleurocapsaceae cyanobacterium CSU_1_1
TGTAGAAGTTAGGTGGGTAAATTGAATTAGAAGTAGTAGTTGGTGAGGGGGATTAGGGAGGTAGGTATGGGGATTGGGGGATTGGGGATTAATCATCAGCATAAACGATCGCTCAATCTGATTGAGATTTATCAGAATTTTTACTTTTAATTTTTCTTTTATAAAAATATACATTCTGGCTCTAATTCAACTCAGGTTTGATTTACGTAATTTTACTGAATAAAAACTACTCTTTTAATTGAATTTTTCATTGCCAATTTTATTTTGAGCGACTATGCTGGTGTTTGAAAACAGCCTCCGTATTTTCTCGTAAGTAAATCTATGCAAAATGGAAAAACTAGTGCTTGTTTAAGATCTGTTAATTAGACATAGCAATTCAAAATCGTAAAAAATGTTTTCCCTAATAGCTAAGGATAATTAACTCATTAGTTCTCTTCCTGGTTTTTTCATAAGCTGAACCTAACTTCGTGGTAACTAAATTAAAATAAACCAAAATTTATGGTAATTAATATGACAGAAAAACAATTGGCACAATAACTAACAAGTTAACCAGCAAGATCGCTGTGAGCAAAAAATAGAGTTGTGAACCTATAGAATCACGTCATTTTATGGGCGCAAGGAAAAATATTATATAGAAAGTTATTTGGCAAAAGTTCGGTATTAAATAAAAATTTTATGCTGTTCAGAAGTACCCTAAGCAATTAGAACGAAAATTTTATTACCAAGCGATCGCAATTCACTAATCACAATAGATTTAGCAACAAATTGTCTTGATTAAATTAATTTAATGCTGCCTAAATCTAAGGATTGTTTTAGTAGTAATACTTCAATTTTCTCATACATAAAAAATGTATTGCAGGCTGAATTAATCTAGCCAATACGCAAATTTTTCTGACTAAAGTTATCAAATTATCACAATAATCACACAACAACTATGAAAATTGCCGTAATTGGAGCAAGGGGTATTCCTGCCAAATTTGGAGAAATCGAGCGCTATTGTCAAGAACTATATCCTCAAATCGTGGCTCGCGGGCATGAGGTAGATTTATATGTTCAACCTAGTTATCATCAGCAATCATGGTTTTCTAGCTTTACTTATCAAAAAATGAAGGTAGTTACCCTATTTTCATTACCAGGAAAGCGATTTACCTGGCTTAACTCGGCTCTTAATACTATTTGGGCAACTTTTGGTAACTATGATGTGATTCACCTACACGGTATAACAGCAGCTTGGTTTGCTTGGTTTCCCCAACTGTTCTCTAATTCATCCATTGTCTTTACCTGTCACCAGCTAGAATCTCATGCTGCAAGTTCACATCAAGCATTTTGGCGGTTATCATTTTGGCTGGAAAAAATGGCAGTAGACTACACAGACGAAATTGTGGTTACTACTCACGAGCTAGCAAACTATTTTTTTCGCAAGTATGGTGTCTGTTCTCATTATATTGCTAACGCCCCAGCTAAATATCAGCAAAACGACATTCAATTTGGCGTTCGCGAGGCTTTCGGCTTAGAGCAACAACAATACATACTGTATTTAGGTACGTTTGAACCTAATCAAAGATTAGATCTATTGATTGAGGTGTTTCAGAAATTACAGCCTCGCAATTGGAAGTTAGTTTTAGCAGGAGATATTAGCCATTCTTTCCAGTACACCATCAATTTGCTCCAGATGGCTCGACAGCAAAATAACATTATTTTTACAGGAGAAATTAGCGGTAATTTCTTAGCTGAATTAATGCGTGGTGCAGGTATATTTGTTGAACCTTCCGCAGGTAACAATTTAAGTTTTTCTGTCGGCATGTTAGACGCAATGCGAGCAGGAATTCCGATCGTGGCTAGTGATACGATGACCCATCGTCAGTTAATTGGTTGCGATCGCGGTTTACTGTTTAAAGCAGGACAATTTGATTCTTTGCTGGTTCAGCTTGAATATGCCATGTCTCGACCAAATTTACTCTTGACTATGGCTAAAAAAGCGCAGACATATATTGCTATAAACCATAACTGGGATAAGGTAATCTACAAAAATTTGTTTTTGTATTTACAGTTAACTACCAAAATACCTAGTCAACAACCTCATCAAGCCATAGATATTTAGAAATTTTATTGAGAAATTTTCGGGCGTAATTTGAGCAAAACCACAAGTTTTATGATGCTTAAGCGCTCTTAGTTCACTGCCAATGTTATTCATGCAACCATGTCTTTAAAATTACCGACAGTTTCGATAATTGTTGATGCTTATGAGGGCATTAGCTATTTACCAGCTACTCTCGATAGTATCCTCCAGCAGACCAATGGCAATTTTGAAATTTTAGTATTTAGTGATGATTACCGTCAGATTCATACTTGGTTTAGACGACAGCCAGATACCCGTCTTAAATTTACTGTACAAAGCAATTTAGGTCTTGCTACTACTCTTAATCGAGGGGTTCTTGAAGCTCAAGGAAAATATATCTCCTTTGTTCGCGCTGGAGACTTATGGCATCCCAACAAGCTAGAGCAACAGCTTTTTTGCTTTGATCGCTATCCTGAAGTTGCTTTGATTCACTCTGGTTCATTGTTGCTCGATCATCAGCATCCTAGCAGACAAAATACAGCCCCGATTGGTTATTGTTCTCAAAATCGGTCTTTTGCCCGAACAACAATGATAAATCCATTCAAAAACCTGTTTCAGCCCCCAGAAATTTTGTCACAAAACCAGCTAAATCTCTCTTCGGTCATGCTGCGTCGTAGCTGCTTTGAAATGGTGGGGCTATTTAATCCTCAATTACAGATTATTCCTGACTGGGAAATGTGGATTAGATTAAGCAACCATTATCAGTTTATGGCGATCGCTGAACCACTAGTATATTGTCGTCAATTCCCAGAACATCAGTCAAACTGTCTTACTCTCGAAACAGATTTACAAACAATAATTGAAACAGTATATGCCAATCTATCTTCACAGCTAGAACAAAAATATCGTAGTTATGGCTTTGCCAGTCTATTTTTAGCGCAAAACACCTTACAAACGAAAAACCCCGATCTTGCTATTGTGCGCAACTACTGGTATCAGGCACTAATGCACAATCCTTTAATAATCTTCTCTCTAGAGTTTTGCCAACTACGCTGGACAATTTTTCGTCGATATTTGCGCCTATATTGTCGCCAGCAATACCAACAAAGCGATCGCTACTGCCATCTACTGCAATTGATTCAGAATACAAGTCGCTTTAAAATCACGATTGATCCAACTAGACATCGCCAGAATTTTAACTGGATGCTTGAGTCTGAAGAAGGTAGTAACTAATAACTAAAAAGGGAGCAATTAAATATTGTCTAAAATCATCTTGATTCATCCCCAAGCTGGGATTGATTGGAAAAATAATTCCTCGGTTTTTGCGGTTGAGCTAGCGCGCCGTCTAGATAATTATTTTGAAGTGGAACTTTTAAGCGGCGCTGAATGTGGTTCTTTTAGTCGTCCGATTTACTCTCTACCTCTTAGTAGCGATCGTTTAGCTAATCCCTGGATATCTAACTTGTTCAATCGTCGGTTTCAACAACCTAAGATGGCGATCGCTCAGATGACTAGTTTTTTACCCTGTATTTCCTATCTGTTAAATCACCCCGCCGATTTAATTTTGCCTCAAAATGGTTATGCTGGTCTATTAGCAGCCAATTTTGTCAGAGCAATTAAACAAACCCCAATTTTATTTACCGACCATAGCAGTTTGAATCAAGAAAAAAATCTGGAACGCAATTTAACTCTTAAGCCCAATCGCTTAATTACCCTTAATCCGATCGTCGCTAAACATGCACGCAGGTTAGCACCAAACCAAATAGTCGATACTATTCCACTAGGAATCGAGCCGACAGAATTTATGCCCGAAGGTAAAGCGATGATGACTGGCTTACCTCAACCTTGTATTATTACCGTTGCTCCTTTAAAGCGTCATAGTGACCAAAGAATTGAATTAACTATCAAAGCAGTTGCTCGCCTTTCTCAAGCCAGTCTCTTAATTTGTGGTGATGGTGTCGATCTCGATTATTTTCAAGCATTGGGCGATCGCTTATTAGGTTCGGGGCGATTTCAAATTAGAACTTTTGCCTATGCTCAAATGCCCCAAGTCTATCGTAGTGGCACTATTTTTACTTCAGCAGCGGTTCAAGAATCTTGCGGATTAAAATTTATCGAGGCGATGGCTTGTGGTTTGCCCGTTGTGGCTATGGATAATCCAGTTCATCGCTATTTAATTGGCAATGGCGGGATTACCTGCAACCTAACTAATCCTGATCTATATGCTAATTCTTTGCAATCGGCGATCGCTAGGCACTGGCAACAGCGACAACCAAGACAAAATGCCTTGAGATTTAGCTGGCAGGGTATCACTCTGTTATATTATCAAGCAATTCTCAAAACTATGACCACCTACAATCATCGATTTTCTTCAGCCAATTCTCATCCGTCGATCAACGGCTAAAACAGACCGTCTAGCTAAGGTATATTTTTTTACCAAAAATTATTATTGACAGTTTTAATTTCCCAGCTAAATTTTTGCTCTTTGATCGCCTCACCTATTAGGCAAATATTTAGCGTAATACATGTCCTGAAATATTTTTAAAATAATACCAGACAAGGACTCTGGTCTTCGTCTGGTATTGCATTACGCTTTTAGGTGTTTATTATATTTAAGGTCTTTATATCGGCTGACCTCTTTTTATCATACTAAGTATATTCTCAGATATTTTGGCAACTCTGTTGTTTCGTAATATTTTCTTTATATTTACCTAAATCAAGAGTTATTACTTTTTGTTTCGTTAGGAGATTCTGGTTATTTGCTTAACGGTGATTAGGTAACTAGTATAGTCATTTCAAATAACAGCCAGACGATCTCTGAGAAAAGTAGCCCTAAAGGACTAGCTGCGCGTCGCAGTAGCAAGTAGCAAGTAGCAAGTAGCAAGTAGCAAATAATATTTGAGCTTATTATCAATACAAAACTACCATAAGGAAATTAATTGGAATGACTATAATTTATAATTTTTTAATCAGGAATAACTTGATGTAAACTGACTATGAGATCGAACAGTAGGATAATTGCCAATGCTAAAAGTATTTTAGGGTAAGCTTTCTACTTGTTACAAATCATTGCTAGCCCAATAGAACTTTATCCACAATTTGTCTATTTATCTTTCTTCCAAAAGAAGACCCCCGACTCTGTCGGCGGGATGAATTTTGGACAGGGTTTTGCGGTTTACACAAGGTCACGTTTTAGGTAAGAAGCTACATGCGGGCAAGCCCTTGGTTACCTA
>JAAUOU010000055.1 GCA_012034765.1 Pleurocapsaceae cyanobacterium CSU_1_1
CGATCAAATCGAACAGAAATTAAAGGATTATTTCTTATCTCATCAACTTCAGACACCGCAACAGATTAAGAATACTATTCGTCATATCTGTGATTTAGTTCGGTAATCTTTGGGCGGGATGGGAGTAACAAAAAGCAATATTTTTGATAATGGGGATACTATTTTTAGTGTCCCTGCTGTTTTAAAGATATAGCAATACGTATTTCAGTTAGGACACTTATTACCTACTACCTACTACCTACTAACAGTTAACTAGACTTGTCCTAATTTAACTTTGTACGGCTATAATAGGGCAAATTTTCAGGTTTTTTTAGTTAAAAAGCAGTTTACTTTCCTTGTAAAGCTGCGATTTGAGCTTCCGCCTTATTTAAAGATTCGTACCACTCTTGTTCTGGATCGCTATCGGCAACTATCCCCGCTCCAACTTGTCCATATACTTGAGCGATATTGCTATCACCAGATTGCACATAAAGCAAAGTCCGAATGAGAATATTTAAGTCTAAGTTTCCTCGTTGGTCGAGATAGCCACAAGAACCATAGAAGAGACTACGGCACAATGGTTCTAGTTCTTCAATCAGTTCCATACAGCGTACTTTAGGACAACCAGTAATTGTGCCTCCTGGGAAGACACTGCGAATCAAATCGATGGCATCGCGATCGCTGTTTAAAATTCCTTTGACGTTACTGACTAAATGCATTACGTGGCTATAGCGTTCGATAACCAAAAGCTCGTTTACCTCAACCGAACCCCACTGACATACTCGTCCTAAATCATTGCGTTCTAAATCTACCAACATAATATGTTCGGCTCGTTCTTTATTATTAGCCAGTAATTCGGCTGCTAAGGCGCGATCGCTAGCTCGATCTATTCCTCTTCTTCTTGTTCCCGCAATTGGTCTAGTTTGGGCTATATTGCCCTCTAACTGAACTAATCGTTCAGGGGAACAGCTAATCACTTCTCCCCAAGGCGATCGCCAATAACTAGCAAAGGGAGAAGGGTTGATTTTCTGTAGCTGCTGATAGATTGACCAGCTATCGTTAGTTGTACTAGTTTGAAATCTTAAGGATAAATTAGTCTGAAAAATATCTCCTGCCTGAATATGCTGTTTTGCTTGCCTTACTGCATTTTGATACTGTTCTTGATTAGTTAAGAAATTAATTGCAGATGTTGTCGGGGTATCAGGCAAAATATTTGCGGGAGAGTTGGATACAGCGAGTTTGGCTTCCAAGCAATCTAACTGTTCAAAATCACCAGCAGCTAGCCACAAAATTTGAGCTACATGGTCTAATACGGCAAAACAATCTGGTTCATACCAATATGCGACTGGAAAGGGTAAAGTATCCTGATTTAGTTTGGGTAATTTTTCAATCTCCCAAGCAAGATCATAGCCAAGCCAACCCAGCCAACCACCAGTAAAGGGCAATTGAGCCACCTGAGAATTATCACTAGTAGGCTGCTTTAGTAATGACTGTAGAAAGGGTAAAATTTCACCAGTTTTTGGTGTCCATAATTGAAGCTCTCCCTTCCTAACGCGAGGCAAGCCAGCACAGATCGAATAGCGCGATAACTGTGGTTGCTCTAAATCTTCAATTGTGCCTGGACTTTCTAGCAGAGTGGCAACTGCATCATCAAGGAACAGAGCAGTAAAAACCTCCGAAGCAGTACGATTATTAAGAGCTAGCGATCGCCATTGCCACGGTTTTACAGGCTGAATTACTTCTTTGATTTCAATAAGCATGAACTAACTTCCAACTCCAAACTCCTTAATAAGTTCCCCCAATAAACCACCGCGCACACCAAAAGGGAATCAAAATGCCCAAAGCAAGCCAATCGCGCCACCTCAGCTTCAATTGATGCCATTGAACTTTATGCTCATTAGGACTAGTAAAACCGCGAACGTCCATTGCTGTGGCAATTTGTTCCGCTCTCAGCAATAAATTTTCGAGCAATTTTTCCGAAACAATTAACCATAGTTGAGCGCTACGACGCAACCCCAGTTTTTTCCAGTCGATCGCTCTTGTCCGAATTGAACGGAATAGATTCTGCACTTCTTCTAGCACCAAAGGAATAAAGCGCAGAGAAAGAGTTAAGGTTAAAGTAATTTCCGCAATGGGTAGATTTAAGCGACTCAAGGGACTCATAAGGTCTTCTAAGCCTGCGGTAATCTCTTCAGGAGCCGTTGTTAGAAGATACAGGCTAGTACTGTAAATCAACGTAAAAATAAGAGTTGAAATCTTGACGGCTATGTCTAGAGAACGACGAGTAATTGTCAGGCGGGGAATAAAACCAAATTTAGGCTGATCAAAGTAAACGTAGCGATAGTTGCTGGCATTTGGTAACAAATTGCAGTCAGATGATAAGGACGCTGAGGTGTCAGGTATGGCTATTTGAGGATCAGCTTTCAAATCAGCACAAAAGGGTGGTATTCTCGGCTGATGCGCTACTGCCAAAGTATCGGGAGCAACGCTACCAAATAAAAATAAGAAGGTACATAATAACAGCAACCAGCCAATTTGCTTACGCCAGACACGAAAAGGAATTCCCGCAACAATAGTTAACAAGATTAATGACCCTGCCAAGATGATGCGCCACCAGGGATTAGCTAACACCGGCGCAATCAAAAAAGTCATGAGCCAGGCTAATTTAACTCTGGGGTCGACCTTGTGTAGCCAAGTTACGGGTTGTTCTAAATAAGAACCAATTGGAAGCGATCGCAATAAATCCATGTCTGGTGTCAGAGAAAAAAAGAAAACTAGGGATTAATTTAATCACCGATCATTGTTCATTGCTCATTGCTCACTGTTCACTGATTTCTCTGGCGACGAATTTCTCTAGTTGCTTCTTCATGCTCACTTAAAGTTTTACTGAAGACGTGTGTACCATCATAACGTGCGACAAAGAAGAGGTAATCAGTATCTTCTGGGTTCAAGGTAGCTTTAAGACTCGCTAGACTAGGAGCAGCAATAGGAGTAGGGGTTAAACCTTTATTCATATAAGTATTATAAGGAGAAGGAGTTCCTACTTGAGCATAGGTTAAAGGCTGATCTGCTGTCTGTCTAATCCCTAAGCCGTATTCTACCGTGGGGTCTGATTCTAGCTTAATTCCCTGAGCCAGTCTAGCGCTGAAAACTCCAGCAATTAAGGGGCGCTCTGTGCCGATTACCGCTTCTTTCTCAACGATGCTGCTGAGAGTAACCCAATCTAACAGGCTCATGTCTGGTTTTGCTGCTTCATAGACTGGTAAAGCCGTCTTTTCAAAACGAGTCAGCATGGTATTGATAATTGCTTGAGGATCGTTGGTCAAGTCGCTAGATATTTTATAGGTATCGGGATATAAAAATCCTTCTAAAATTGGTAGACCTTGGGGAAGCCAAGGATATTTGTCGTAAGGTATGTTTTTAACCGCCTCAGCAAACTTGTCAGCGCTAAAGTAACCTTGAGATTCAAAGTATTTACCCATCTGCATAGTTGACCAACCTTCGGGAATGGTAAAGTTGACCTGCATGATTTTCCCAGACCAAATCTTGCTGGCAATATCAGTTAAAGATTCTTCGGGGGACAATTGATAAGTGCCAGCTTTAAAGTCACCAGCAGAGTCGCTAGCTTGCTTAAACTTAGTCCACAGCTTCCAAGCATTAACAGATTTGACTAAACCAGCATCAGCCAAGCGTTCACCAATTTCATTTCCTGAAACTCCAGGCTTAACAGTAAATCGAACCAGTTGTGGTTTGCCATTGCTGTTCGCCTCAACAGGAGCAATGGCACGTTTCCAGCCAATCCAACCCAAAAGTGCAGCTACGCCAAAAGCTATTGGGATAATTTTAAGCGCCAAGCTTGTGTTAGGTTTAGTGCGAGCATTTTGCTTTTTACGCTTTTTTTGAGCAGTCATTTTAAATAGATCTGGCTAAGTTAAATCATTAATTATGGGCTTCTAAAAATAAAGCTGGGTCTGATCTTACCCTGGTTTTTTAGAACTGTCTGTTTTCAGTCTAATTGATGCCTATAAGATAGAGTTATTCCAATTAATTTCCGCAGGTTTTCTGTGATAAAAGTACTCAAGGATTAGCTTTGCCCTAAAGGATTAGCTGGCGCGTCCGTCCTTCGCGTCGCCTTCAAGGGTATACCGCTCCGTGACCGAAGGGAATCCTTTAGGGCATATCGCTTTGTCGTTTGCCCGTACAAAAGTCAGAAGCTTTACTGTACAGTATGCCAGCTTGTACTATTCGTCTAGTTTCTAGTTTTTATTTGAAATGACTATAAAACTGACCGATTTTCACGAAAAACTAATCTTCCGACAACAGTTCTTCTAAAATTGGCAGTAAGTTTTCTTGGTCTGGAGAAACCAATTCCAAACGATTTTCTGCATCATATCGCGCAAAAAACAACAGAGGAGTTAAGGGCGTATAAATCCCGTATTTCTGATCGGCATGAAAGAAATAACATAAAGACTGTAATTCTTCGTCGATTTCATCATCATCTTCGCCACTGTCGAGAGTTAAAACCTGCTCTTCTTCAATCGGGGGCAATTCTCCCGTAGCCGTCAAAGTATAGGCAGTGTGGTGTAGATAGAGATTTTGTTCGGCTAACACCGCTTTGGCATTGTCAAAAATTTCGGCGATCGCCTCTTCATCATCCAGTACCGCTGCTTCTAGTTCATCTTCGCTATCCTGATTAATCGTCATGATAATTACAGGAATATCAACAGGCACTAGTAACAAATAAGTCAGATGATCTACTTCCAAAGATTGTTCAATATAGCAAGGAAGCGATCGCCCATCCTCATCAACAATTGTCAGAGTTTCCTCGTCATATTGTTCGTTTTGGTTAAACCCAGATGATGGCATAGTTTTTAAGCTATAAAAATTTTTGTTATTAAATAATAAACCTTTCAACAGGCTCAAAGCCTCCTTAATCAGGCTGATTGATACGTTTATATTAGACTACAGAATACCATTTTTTAAGCAGTAAAAAAACGAGTCGGTTAGAAAACAGGGCAGCAGTCAATTAACTCTTTTTCCCTATTTCCTATGGTTGACTCTTTAATCCTGCTTGGGTTTATAAGTCGAACTAATTTCGAGTTCTTTAAGCTGCTTCTTGTCGACCGCAGCAGGGGCATTAGTTAAAGGACAGCTTGCCTGTTGGGTTTTGGGGAAAGCAATCACATCTCGAATTGATTCTTCTCCTGCCAGTAGCATTACCAGACGATCTAAGCCAAAGGCAATCCCTCCATGAGGAGGCGTGCCATACTCAAAAGCTTCCAGTAAGAAGCCAAATTTGTTATCGGCTTCCGCATCAGATAAACCAATTGCCTTGAACACTTCTTTTTGAAGATCTTTTTGATAGATTCTTAAGCTACCTCCGCCAATTTCAATTCCGTTATATACCAAGTCATAAGCCTGCGCTCTTGCGGTAGTTAAATCGGCTCGATCTTCGGGATAAGGAGCAGTAAAAGGGTGGTGCAGTGCTTCGTAACGTTTCTCGTCGGCATTCCATTCAAACATAGGAAATTCTGTCACCCAGATTAAATTAACCTGCTGGTTATCAATTAAGCCCATTTCTTGAGCAATAAATAAGCGCAGACGATCTAAAGACTTGTTAACGGTGGCGGTGTCTCCTGCCCCAAATAGTAGTAGATGCCCTGGTTTCGCTCCTGTACGGCGGAGTAATTCTTGTTTCTGCTCCTGATTAAGATTGTCTTTAATTGCGCCAATAGTATCGATTTCGTTGTTTTCCCGCACACGAATATAGGCAATCCCTTTTGCTCCAGCGGTCACGGCTTCATTAAAAATATCTCCTTTGGGTTTAATCCGCACATTGGAGATGGCATCATTGCCCCCAGGGATGGGTAACACTTTGACTTGTCCGCCACTGGCGATCGCCCCTGAAAAGACTTTAAATCCCGAATCTTGCACAATATCGGAAACATCAACTAATTCCATCTCAAAGCGAGTATCAGGACGATCTGTACCGTAACGCGCCATCGAGTCAGCATAGGTAATGCGGGGAAAAGGGGTCGATAATTCAATCCCCTTAACCGTTTTGAAAATACGACTGATTAACCCTTCATTGAGTTCAATAATTTCATCTTGGGAGAGGAAACTCATTTCCATATCTAGCTGGGTAAACTCTGGCTGTCGATCAGCGCGTAAATCCTCATCGCGGAAACAGCGAGCAATTTGATAATAGCGATCGCATCCCGATACCATTAAGAGTTGCTTAAATAACTGGGGAGACTGAGGCAGAGCATACCAATCTCCAGGATTAACCCTCGATGGCACAAGATAATCTCTCGCACCTTCAGGAGTTGAGCGAGTCAAGATCGGCGTTTCAACTTCCATAAAGTCTTGCTCATCTTCTAAGAAACGTCGCATTGCTTTAACTACCTGATGACGTAACTGGAGATTTTTCGCCATGCGATCGCGTCTTAATACTAAATAACGATGCTTGAGGCGCAACTTTTCCCCAACAGTTTCCGTATCGGCAGTAGAAACCTGAAAAGGAAGTTGTTTGCTCACAGCGTTGAGAACTTCAATGGATTCAGCATAGATCTCCACCTGTCCTGTCGGCAGATTATCATTGAGTGATTCTGGGGGACGCTGGCTAACTCGCCCTACAATCTTTACTACGTATTCACTACGAAGCGATTCAGCATTAGCATAAGATTGGGGAGTACGTTGAGGATCGCTGACAATCTGGACTGTCCCAGTGCGATCGCGCAAGTCAATAAAAATAACTCCTCCGTGGTCACGACGACGATCTACCCAGCCAAAGATAGTAACAGTTTGATCTATATGTTCGGGTCGCAATTCGCCACAGTAATTTGTTCTCATGCCCAGTAGCTAAAGTAATTAAGTAAAATACAGCGTCTCTAAGAGTAACAAAATCTGTCCCCCTCATGTTTATTATTTAATCGCTTAAATTAGTCGCTCGCTCAATTTTTCTCCAGACTATGCAGAAATAATGCTTTAGAGACGAGACATCTAAAAAAAAGCTACATACAATAGATTAAGTTTATTCAGATTGTTCATGAAATTGTGCATCATTAGCAATTGTAGCTCCCTCTATTATTTGCTCCTGGTAAGATTCAGCAGCACTTTTTAGGTAAGACACTACACGATCAATCTTGCTAGCGATTAGAGCCAAATCTTATTGTACTTATGTTTTTACGTTTCTTACCAAAAACAGAACCCAATTTAACCAATCTCAACCGAGCCAGCAATTTTAAATACTTATTTTTGCTCTCTATTGTGGCAACATCTCTCTGTGTCGGATTTAAGCCAGCTCATCAAATTAAAATTACCTCCAGTCCCGAAGCTTTATTGGTTTTGGGGGGACATGAGGAGCGAGAACGATATGCAGCTCAATTAGCTCAACAACACCCCGATCTACCCATTTGGATCTCTTCTGGTAGTCCTCAAGCATATGCGCAAGAGATCTTTCGGAATGCTGGAATTAAAAGCGATCGCCTTAATTTTGATTACAGAGCCAAAGATACTGTCACCAATTTTACTACTCTTGTGGATGAACTAAAAGCGCAGGGAATAGACAGCGTATATCTGATAACTTCGGAGAATCATATGCGACGAGCCAAGATTATTGGCGACATAGTGCTGCGTAGTCGAGGAATTAATTTTCAACCCATCTCTGTGCCTTCCAAAAATCTGCCTGAACCCATTGAGAAAACTCTCCGAGATGGTGCAAGAGCTTTTTTCTGGCTGATAACGGGTCGTACTGAACCAATTCTGATTCAGTATGGACGACACAAGCTACTCTAAAATCCTCAGCCAAATTAGCTATCACAACAGCATAAGTGAATACTCCTGGTCACTACCTACTCAATCTAGCTTTACTGGGAAAAACAATTGCTCCCAAGGAGCATCTAGCGATCGCGATCGGGGCAATCTTACCTGATGCGCCAATCTTTGTCTTTTACTTGGTTGCCAAGTTAATCTATAAAATGCCTGAAGGCAAAATTTGGTCTGAAGCCTATTACGAACCTTTCTGGCAAAATCTAGTAGCTCTGTTTCATTCGATTCCTCTAGCACTGATCGGTGCAGCTATTTTTTATCGCCTTGACTATAACCCAGGAATGATTCTGTGTTTTAGTTTAGTCTGCCATTCCCTATTAGATCTCCCTGTACATCATGATGATGCCCATCGTCACTTTTTCCCATTCAGCAACTACCGTTTTATCAGTCCATTTTCTTACTGGGATACTAATCACTACGGCACAATCATCGCTTTTATAGAGATGGCATTAGTACTGGGAGTAAATCCCCTGGTGTTTGGTTGGCTATATTCCCCCTGGACAAAAGGGATTGTCATCGCGATCGACATGTTCTATTTATTTAGATATTTCCGCTGATCCCTGACTTTTAAACTAAAAATATTAGTATTTGTTTGTTATTCTAATTGAGAACCCACACCCTACAATGTGTTGCTCATTGCTCATTGCTCATTGCTCACTGCTCATTGCTCATTGCTCATTGCCCATTGCCTATGCTTGCTCCTTGGCGATCGCCACTCTCTAGTGCCATTCACCACAACCGTTCTAAACCCTATTCTCGTTATTTCCAATTAGCTACCGTTAACCCATCAGGCTATCCTGCTAATCGCACTGTGGTTTTTCGAGGCTTTCTGGATGACGAACAAAATCAACTGAAAGTTATTACTGATGCTCGTAGTGCCAAAATTCAAGACATTGAGTATCAACCCTTAGCCGAAGCTTGTTGGTACTTTACTAAAACTCGCGAACAGTTTCGGATCTCAGGTAAGCTCCAGTTAGTTACTGTTGCAGAAACAGATCTTGATTTACAAAAAGCACGGAAAATAACTTGGCATGAACTTTCTGACTCGGCGCGATCGCAATTTGCTTGGCCAGATCCCGCTCAACCTATGGCTGACAAGTCTGCCTTTGAAGTAGAACAACTCGATCCCCATAACCCTCTAGATAATTTTTACCTTCTATTATTAACTCCCCAAAAAGTCGACCATCTTCAGCTAAAAGGTGATCCCCAACAACGTTGCTTATATACTCTGCAAGCCGAGCAAACTTGGACACATCAAGCAGTTAATCCTTAATATAATCAGCAAATTATAGCGATTGTCTTGATTGTCAAATTATCAAGGTGATTTTTTCTGTTTAGGCGATCGCCTTTAGTACAATAAGATACAGATCTTATAATTAGAACATGACCAAGAAAGAAAAATTATGGAGAAAAGCACAACAAAGTCCTCAAAATCTAACCTTCAAAGAATTTGAAACTCTTTTAGAACAGAGTGGCTGGATATTTGAACGTCAAAGAGGGAATTGTAAGTGCCGTTAGAGATGATGGTAATACAAAATTAGTGCAAATAGATGCAGCGGTTAACCCTGGTAATAGTGGTGGTCCATTAATCAATGAATTTGGCAGTGTAGTCGGCATAGTAAGTTCTAAAATATCGCTTCAAGGAATTGAAGGCTTAGGATTTGCAATTCCAATTGGAGAAGCTGTTGATAAACTTGACATTAGTATCGATTTCACAGAAATAGAAGCTAAAAGAACTTGTGGCGGTATAACTGCATCAAATTAAAATTGCTTTCAAAAATCATTGATAATAATTGCTGAAGTGCGATCGCATTTACCATCACATTAACTAGAGTGATCGCCTTTTTCAAACAGTAGTAGTTACAGTTGCTACATTGTGATAAAGGAGATAAATCAGGCATTTTTGTTTTTTGGTTCTATCTTTGCAAATTTCTGGCTAAAAACTCGATTGCCTTTAGTAAAGTAAAATAGTGCGATCTCATTATTAATGTTTGGTTGTCAGGCGATCGCTTTTCTTTAGGCAGGTATGATAGTAAATAGATTCGATCACAGAAAGAATATAGATTTAGATGAAGACATTTACCGCAATTGTCGAGCGAGATTTAGATACAAATCTCTATGTAGGTTATATTCCTGGATTTAAAGGCGCGCATTCTCAAGGAGAAACCCTAGATGAATTGCAAGAAAATCTTAAAGAAGTAATAGAAATGCTGTTAGAAGATGAAGATATAACCTTTGAAACAGAGTTTGTCGGTACTCAACAGATTGTTGTCTAAGGATTCATGAGTAAGATTCCAATCCTCAAACCACAAGAAGTTGTTCGCATTCTCAGCAATCTCGGATTTATCGAAGTACGTCAAAAAGGATCGCATAAGCAATTCCGTCATCTGGATGGTCGTGCTACAACTGTGCCTTTTCATAAGGGACGTGATATTTCTCCTCGACTATTACGACAAATTGCCAAAGATATCGATTTAACAATTAATAAATTTTTAGAAAATAGATAAATTGTCAAACAAAAGAGCGATCTGTACTCACGATTAGTTTTCAAAATTGCCAACTGAGATCGCAATTGACACGATCATTCGCCGTAATGAGGCCACATTCGGATAATTTTGACAGTCTTTTCAGGATCGATAACCTCTTAGTCACCAATCTAAGGCTTCACGAAAAGAGCGATCGCCCCGACCTAGGGTGAACATTGTCAATTAAAATCAACAAATACCGACTATTTAAATAATGCCCAGCAATTCTGTCAGTAATCAGTAATCAGTAATCAGTTCTCATGAAAGCAATCGGTACGTTAGGAGAACAGTTAGTAGCTCGCTGGCTACAGCTTAGGAACTATGAGTTACTAGAGTATAATTGGCGTTGTCGCTGGGGAGAAATTGATTTAGTTGCGCAAGATCGAACATCTGGGGCGATCGCTTTTGTCGAGGTTAAAACCCGCAGTGCTTATAATTGGGATGTCGATGGTATGCTGGCGATCGACGCTACTAAACAGCAAAAGTTGATTCAGACTGCATCTCTGTTCTTAAGTAAACATCCTGGCTTGGCTGAATTACCCTGTCGCTTTGATGTGGGACTAGTTAGTTATCAATCCTGTAATGCTACAGAAAAAGCTAATTTTAATTTTGACCAAATTAATCATCTGGAAATTGGTCAAGCAATTATAGTTGAGCGCCATCAGCTAACCCTTAAAGATTATTTAAAGGCTGCTTTTGATTAATTCACTACTGTTGTCTCAGCTTATTTCTGAAAATAAAGCGGAATAATTTTGCGATCGCCACAGGATTCTGGTTTTAAAGCTGTCTGAATTGAGTAATTATTTTTTTCAGGATGGAAGTAAGAACTATAGACAAACGCATATTTTAAAGGAATGATCGGCGCTGATTTGATATCTTCGCCAATATGTTTACTAATCAAACACACTTGCTCATTAGGTTGAATCTTACTTAAAAATTGCTGCTTAACTCCAAACTTGACGTATTCAGCCTCGCTTCTGAAGGCTGGTTTGACGTAGAAACCTTGGGTCTTGACAAGTACAATTGTTAAAAATATGGCGTAAACTAAACCCAGATATTTGGGTTGTAACCATTTTGCAAATAGCTTGTTTTTGGGTAAGGCAATCAGAGACAGATTGAGAGATACCAGAGAAATCATCCAGTACATGAAGTATCTCAATTCGTGGGATTGAGGAAAGTTAAGCGGAGGGAGGGACATGGCGATCGCTGTTAACAAAGCTAACTTTGCTGATTGAGAGCGATCGCTTTTAGGCAAAGATTTGTTCTGAATTAATTCTCGCCCGAAAAATCCTAGCAGCAGCAAGAAATTAAACAATACATATGCGCCAAAAAAACCTCCACGACGATTACGCTGCACTTCGTCACTCCACTGATCGGGAGTCCAGGCTATCGGGGTATTGATGTCTAATACTGATTTGAGCCAATTGAGCTGGCGATTACCCCCTTCGTAGGCTTCGGGACTAAGTTTGTGGTTAAGTACTATTCCTGCTACCTGAACTTTGATTGGATATAGGGGATTACCATATAAAATGGTATTTTTGATCGGGCTAGCAAAAATAATTACGCTGGCGAGAAAAGCAACTGGGAATATTTTAAAAAGTTGCTTGCGAGCTACTTGGTGTCGCCACGATAGCCAACAGAGCCTCATCCCAGCGATAATTAGGATAACAAATACCAAAGGCTGTAACTGGGTTTTAGTATTAGCAGCGATCGCTGATCCCATAACAGCCATCAATAGTTCTACTTTTGTCGGTAGTTGATGGTTTTGATAAAAGCGATAGCTCATCATTACCAGGATTGATACGCCAATATTTCCTAGTAAATCGACAAAGCTAGTACTAGCATGGGTAATAACTAAGGGAATCGAAAATAAGGCGATCGCTGAAAGGTAGAGAGGAACTTGAAAGAATTTTTTGAGAAAGAATAAATAGCCAATTACCGACAGAAAACTGACTAGGTTAGTTGACTGCATCCGTCCAGTAATGCGCCAGAAAAAACCCTGAAGGAAGTGGGCTAATAGAGGAAAACCGTCAAAGCGTGGCTCAAACCATTTTTCGTCCCCGATAAACATCGATTTGGGCAAAATCCCCCAAATTCTGCCAGCAAAAGGAATATGATACCAGCCAGGATCGTAGTTGTTATCAACATCTAATACTGCCTTGAGCAAGATCGCGACGATTAAAATAACGGCAACACCCGATAAAACTATCTCTATTCCCAGTCGGTGCTGTTTTGATCGTTCTTTAGTGGCAAGATTCAACATTAAGAATAAACAATAACTACTAATACTAATTAATTTTTAATTTTGTTTAGAAGAGAATAGGGAAAATCGCTCGACCAAGGAAACGACAGCGAACACCGCAAGCATAATGACCACCGCCACCACGTAAAGAAAGCGCTGCATGAGCGAAAATTGAACAGCAGCTTGTCCTGGCACATCAAACAGTTCGAGTAGACCAATCCAGCTAAACTCCATAAAGCCTAAGTTGGCTGGAGTAAAGCTAAGTAGCATGGCTAACTGAACAATCGGCGTGACAAAGAAAACTGCCCATAATTTAATTTTAAAACCACCAGCGATCGCAATCAACAGCCCTCGAACAATCCAAACTATGTAACGAACAACTGAAATCCAATATAAATAAAGGGTAAATTCTTTACCTAAAATCGAGTCGCTACTACTACCTATTTCTAGTTGAGCAGATTTATTTTTACCCGACTTTAACTGCTTTAACCAAGTTAAAGTTTTAATCAACCAAGATATTAAACGACGATGCCATTTATTAATAATAAAGTGGGTGGCAATAATAAACGTAATGGACAAAAAAACCGCTACCGACAAAGAAATATATTGCAATACATAAAGTATTGAAGCAGGAAATAGCAGTAGAGGAATCAGCATATTGAAGAACTGATCGTAAATGATTGATAAAAAACCGCGAGAAAAAGAACTAATTTTATGCGCCCGTAGAGCGAAGTTCTGCACGATGACCATGCCTACGTATTGGGGCATAAACTGCATGGTCAAAGAGCCTAATGTCGTATAAAATAGATAAAATTTTAACGGCTGTTGATTGTCGGGAGTTAGCTTTTGTGTAACCAGCGCCCACTTGTAGGCAGTAAAAACTGTATGGATAATTAAAGTACTAATAGCCAATCCCGCAAATAAAGGATTTAAGCTATAAAAAGTGGCAACAACTTCGTTTAAATCAACCTCAGTGAAACGTAGAATCAGCCAAACTAAGAAAACCCCTAAAGCTAGAGATAAAACACTAGAAATAATATTCTTTTTATTCAGCATTTCCTCTTATACGTTAAATAATTATTATTAAGTATCAAAACTAATCTCTCCACAAACCATTATTTTCCTTGATTAGAGAATACTTACTTAGCTTGGCAAATTGTTATATCCCCACTTAGAAAGCAAATCTAACTGGAGTAAATCAGAAATTTTCGCTACTTCTGGTTGATATTGTTGTTTTAACTGTAGTTTAATTTCTTCGGGCATGGTTGCTTTTGGTGCTTGATGCCAAAGAAGTTTTTCAACAATATTATCTCGCACAAAGTCATTAAATTCTTGAGAAAGTAAGTTCTTAGAAATACTTTTTGCCACAGGATTGTTAATTAAATTATTAATAGCTTTAAACTTAACTTCTTTATTGACGTTAATCGCTGCATATTCTGGGGTAAAGTTGGATTCCACACCTAAAAACTCTAAGATCTCACGAAAAATACGCTCGTTTGCCGATTTAAATTCTTCAAAAATAATTACTTTAATCTGCTCTGGTTTAAAGCGATCGCGGTAGCGTTTGAGCTGCTGATAATACTGTACTCGCTGTGAGTAATATAAATAGCTAGGACTGGTAACTCGGGGACTAAGAGCTTCTTCTTGTTGGCGTTTTGTTTCTAATGCCAAGGCTGTTAGAAAGTCTGGCTCATTTTCTTCGGTAAACTTAACGTAGTGGCTATGAAGAGAATAGAGAAACTGGGCAGGTTCTCGCAGCACAATAATGATTTTGGCATCAGGATTGAAATTATAAATTTTTTCTGCTGCTACTTGAGAATAAAGATAATTAGTGGAAGATTCTCCCACAATTTTGACGTTTTTCGCCTTGCTAAATAGCTGAAGGTACGCCGACTCACTTCGAAAGTCATAAAAACGCTGTTTGCCATAGGCGCGATCGCTTTCTAAATGAAAATCAGCACAAAAAAAATGTGGCTCTTTAATACTTGACATATATATTTCGGGATGCTGTCCCAAAAACTGATGTAAAGCTGTTGTTCCTGATTTTGGTTGCCCGACAATAAATAAATTAGGCTTCATAAAGATTATGCTTAATACCTTGGCATAAGCTTATAGCTTATGACTAATAGACTAATAACTTACCCTTGTGTCTGTAATTTTGCTTTCAGACGAGCCGAAATGCGCTCTTGAATTCTCGAATCTTGCCAGTATCTCCACCAACCTGTAGGACCTAGCAAAACAAACTCTAGCGCTAGTTTTACTAAATTGGTCGACTCCCCATGAACCATTGCTGCTAAGGTTGTATTGACCTCGGTGGAAAACAAAGCCACCCTGTTAACTTCTCGATTGGATTTAAGAGCGTGTTTATCCACCACTGAGCGCATCTGTTGGCGAAACTCAGCGACGCTCGAACTACGACGAATTGTCTGAGAATCACCATGTACCCGAAAGGCGGCTAAAGGTTTAGGAACATAACAGGTATTCCCTAAAGCAGCTAACTTAAGCCAAAAGTCCCAGTCTGCGGTATACCAAAGTTGATCGTTTAACCCCCCTATTTCTATGGCAGCAGAGCGTTTAAACACAGGGGCTGGAATAGCTACAAAGTTTTGGATCAGTAGCTTTTGGATCATTTCTTCAGCGGAAATAATCCGCCGTTTATTTGCCAAAGGACAACTCCATATACCTAATGGTCTACTCTGCTCATCGATAAATACCGAGTCGTGAAGATATAGACTAGCTTGAGGATAGGCAGCGATCGCTTTTTTGATCTGCTCTAATCTTCCTTCTAACCACAAGTCATCCTGATGCAGGAAACAGGCATATTCTCCCCCAGCCTCCGCCAAAGCATAATTAGTATTGCTAACCCAGTTACCAGCGCGTGCTTTAGTAATTAACTTGATGTTAAGTTGGTTCTGGAAACTTTCGACAATGGTAAGGGTATTATCGGTCGAACCATCATCGATTACCACGCATTCAAGCCGATCATCTTGCTGCACCACCACAGAATTTAAAGCTGCGGTTAAATATTTACTACCATTGTAGGTAGGTATTATGACCGATAACCAAGGTTGCTTACTCATCGTTTTAGACCCAAAATACTTAGAAAGAAGCTGGAAAAAATCGCCTGAATACCCAATGCCAAACAAGTAACACCAGGAATGACAATTGGCATAGTTTCTGTTGGATTGAGAGAGCCAAAATCATGCTGTCCCCAGATACCAAAGGCATAAATCGAAGCTGCCATCCCCACAACCAGCAGTACTGTCCCCGCAATCAAGCCTGTTTCTAAATTTAGATAGTTAAACAGTTTATTTAAACGTTTATCTTCTGGTAATAAACCTTCGCTGATACCAAACACTTTGGTAAACAGAGCAAACATAACAATCTGAAAACCGATTGTCATGGCGGTGGAAGAATAGAGCAAGCTGTGTACTTTAGGGCTGGGCAATAAAGATAGTGTTGCCAATAATCCACCCAGAATTAAAAAGATACCAGGATAGAAAAATAGCCAACGAGGACTATACATCAATAAGAAACGTAGGTGTCTCCAACCATCACGCCAAGTATTGAGGTGAGGAGGACGACTGCGACCATCGGGAGAAAGGGTTGTGGGTACTTCAGTAATCTGCATTTTGTGCAGGGTAGCTTTGACCACCATCTCGCTAGCAAACTCCATACCTGTAGTCTGCAACTGCAAATTAGTAATTGCATCCTTACGAAAGCCTCTTAATCCACAGTGAAAATCATTACAGGGACTACCAAATAATAGTTTACCAATACCAGTCAGGACAGGATTACCTAAATAGCGGTGAAGAAAGGGCATTGCTCCCGATTCGATTCCGCCACGAAAACGATTCCCCATGACTAAATCATAGCCGCTGCGTAATTTGACCATGAAGGGATTGAGATTACTAAAATCATAGCTATCATCCGCATCACCCATGATAATATATTGCCCACGAGCAGCAGCAACCCCACCTTTGAGCGCACTACCATAACCCTTGGCAGGTACATCCACTACTCTAGCGCCAAGTCTTTTGGCTATTGCTTGAGAACCATCATCACTACCGTTGTCGGCAATAATTACTTCTCCTGCTAGATCGTTCTCAGCGATGAACCACTGAGCTTTACGAATACAGGTTTCTAAAGTTTCTGCTTCATTTAGGCAAGGCATAATGATTGATACTTCGAGCGCACTAGTCTGTTCTGTACGCTCAAAACTGGTACTCACTGGTGTTTCTCTAGCCCTGATGTTGCCCAACATAGTTAATCCTCTCTTGATGATTACTCAAAGGTCTTAGACCTGGTTTTACGGTTTGTTTGCTTACAGATACTCTCTGGTTCAATGCGCTTGAATTAATAGCTAAACTGAAAAAAATAAAATATGAGATAACTAGCAACTTAGTCGAAGCAATGAACTCTAATACCTATTGACCAAACTTTGTATTCAGTAAGCTTCACAGCCATCAGCTTTTGTTTTCTTACAATCTTTTTGACAATTTCATGACTATTTTTGATTAAAGAAAAATAGCTTCTGTAATCGACTTCTTTACTTTTTGACCAGGCTATAAGCATGGCTTTCCACAACCAGGAATATCGCTTGGACAATATTGTTTTCAATAAAAATAAGTTAGAAATAGACAAGAAGAAAAAACTTTAATAGTGATTAAGCTTATGTTAGTAAAGTAGCTAATTTGTGTAAAAGTCTGGTGAACGAAAACTCGTTTAATAGTAAAGTTTTGGCTGGTCAAGAGGTTATTAGAAATAATTAGCAACAAATATACTGTCAAACAGTTTGAAAAGCTATGATACTGAAGAGTGGCATTATAATTTCAGTCTTTGAGCGCTTTAATTTCCAGGCACATGCAAAAAGCAATAACCTTTCTGCTCATCATCACGATCGCAACTTTAACTTTAGTTTCTGCAGCAGTACATCTGCTCACTGAGTCTTGGTGGTTTGAGACGGTGGGGTTGGGGACGGTTTTTTGGCAGCGAATCGCTTGGCAGATAACTATTTGGCTAGCTACATTCGCCATCTATGGCGTTTTTTGGGTCTTAATTACTGGTTAGCGTTACGTCTGACAGGCGATCGCCGTTTTCGCTTTTTAGAATCGAGCGAATTTGAGCCATATACCAATAGAATTGCCAATTATCTCATTGCTGTAATCATTTTCCTCACTTCTCTAAGCGTAGCGAATCTTAGTGCTGTATCCTGGGAATTATTTCCGCGATTTATTAACGCCACCGAGTTTAAACGTCTCGATCCGATCTACCAAAAGATCTGGGTTTCTATGTCTTTCGCTTACCTCTATTAGATAACGTAGAAAACTGGTGGTTAACCCTGTTAATCGCAGGATTAGTCTTATCTATTCTGGTGTATGTTTTCAAGGGCATTCTGCGCTTTGACTGGCAGTGGAAAAACCTCATAATTGAACAGCAATGGCAAAAATTAATTACCAAACCCATCAAAGTTCATCTTAGTCTGCTATTGGCAGCGATCGCTTTAGATATTGCTGTAGACTTTTGGTTGGAACGTTACGAACTGCTCTATTCTTCTCAAGGAGTAGTCTGGGGAGCAGACTATACCGATACCCATGCCCGTCTCTTTGCCTTCTGGGTGATGATTTTCGCTTCCATCTTGCTAGGGATTTGGCTCATTGCTGCTACCTGGTCAAATAATTTATTGCGTCCTGTTTATGGCATCGGCGTTTATGCCTTAATTCTCATCGCAGTCAATGGAACTTATCCTGAGTTGCAGCAGCGTTTTATCGTCGAACCCAACGAGCTAACCAAGGAAACTCCCTATATTAAACATAATATTGAGTTTACACGACAGGCTTACGATTTAGCCAAAATAAATAGCCAAGACTATCAACTCACTTCTTTAGACAATCCTAATGCTAATGCCAATGTCTTAAGGGAAAACAAAGCTACCATCGACAATATTCGTCTTTGGGATGATCGCCCACTGTTGAGTACCTATCGACAGCTACAAGAAATCCGTTTTTACTATCGGTTTAATGACGTTGATGTCGATCGCTATATCCTCAACGATGATTATCGTCAGGTGATGCTGTCTGCTAGAGAATTCGACTATACTCAAGTTCCCTCCTCAGCAAAAACTTGGGTCAATCAAAGACTTAAATATACCCATGGCTACGGCTTGGTCATGAATCCTGTCAATGAAGTAACTGCCGACGGTTTACCCGTACTGTTTGTCAAAAATATTCCCCCTGTATCCCAAACCGATTTAAAAATTCAAGAACCTAGAATTTATTATGGCGAACTAACTCAAGATTATGTCTATACAGGCATGGATACCTTTGAGTTTGATTATCCCCGCGGTGATGAAAATGCGTTTATTAAATACGATGGGCTGGGGGGAGTACCGTTAAGTAACTGGTGGCGCAGATTAGCCTACGCCTATGAACAGGGTAGTCTGAAAATTTTGATATCTAATTACTTTACCCCTAATTCCCGCATCCATTACTATCGGCAAGTTAGCGAACGAGTGCGTCACGCTGCGCCTTTTCTCAAATACGACAACGATCCCTATTTAGTAGTGGTTGACGGCAGACTAAAGTGGATTATTGATGCCTATACTACCAGCGATCGCTATCCTTACGCTGAAGCCGTGGCACACGAACAAAAAACCGAACTAATCACAGATAAGCAGACTAACTATATTCGTAACCCTGTAAAAGTTGTCGTAGATGCCAAGGATGGCACGATGCAATTCTATGTAGTGGACGAAAATGAACCTGTCTTAGCAACTTACCGCAAGATCTTTCCCCAACTATTTAAAAGTAGCGCCAGTATTCCCCCAGAAATTCAGGCTCACTTCCGCTACCCCCAAGATTTATTTGAAATCCAAGCCAAGATGTACTTAAGCTATCATGTCGAAGATCCGCAGGTTTTCTACAACCGTGAAGACGACTGGCGATTTGCTACGGAACTTGATGGCGATCAACAACAGCAGGTTGAACCCGATTATTTGATTATGAAGCTGCCAGGGGAAACTAGCGAAGAATTTGTCTTAATTTTGCCCTTTACTCCCGTCAACCGCGACAACATGATCGCTTGGATGGCGGCTCGTTCAGACGGTACTAATTACGGTAAACTAAGTCTCTACGAATTTCCCAAACAAGAGCTAGTTTATGGTCCTTTTCAAATCGAAGCCAGAATCGATCAAGATCCAGAAATAGCCGAACAAATAACTCTTTGGAGTCAACGAGGTTCAAGAGTAATCCGTGGCGATATCCTCGTCATTCCCATCGATGGTTCATTGCTCTATGTCCAACCCCTCTATCTCAGTGCCGAACAGGGAGAATTGCCCGAACTTACCCGCGTCATCGTCGCTTATGACAAGGAAATAATCATGACTCCCAGCTTAGAACAATCCTTGGCTGCGGTATTCGATCAAATTCCGCCAGGATTAACCGACTCCAATATTCCTGCGGTTAATTCTGCTTCTGGAGAATCGGCATTGAATATCTATCAGCAGGCTCAAGAGGCTTTACAAAAAGGAGATTGGGTCAACTATGGTCGTTATCAACAGCAGTTGCAAGATATTTTACGAGAATTAGACTAGTACCGCCATTAATCCCTGTTACATCAAGTCCGTGTAATTGTTTGGAATAAAGTTTTCCCCAAACCCCTAAATCCCTAATCCCTCATCTCCCAGAGTATTTAACTATTCAACCGAACCTGATATTACTGCCAATTACCAACTAAAACGTAAGCAGCCCAGTAATAAGGATGAGGAGGAAGCTGTTTAAGCTCTGATAGGGGTGGATTGGCGCGTAAAGATTCGATCAAAGATAACTGGGCTTGTTGTAGAGCATCAACTTTTTTGGTGGCGGGATTTAACAACTGACGATAAAACTGGCTCATCAACTTACTGGTTGAACCATCCTCCACCGACCATAAAGATGCTATGGTGCTACTACCAGAACGTACTGCTACCCCCGCTAGTCCTAAGACTGCCCGTTCATCTCCCGTTGCTGTATCACAGGCGCTAAGTACGATTAACTCAGGTTTGGTGTTGCTGGAGTTGAGCAGGGTACTAAAAGCATCTAGATCGATCACATTGCGATCGCCAGTAACCAGAAAAGTTTGCTGGGGATCGGAACTAAATACCCCGTGGGTAGCTAAGTGAATGATGGGAAAATCTGCTTTTAGTTGTTCTCTAATCTTCTCAGCCGTAAATTCTCGATCTAATAGCTGTCGCGATCGCGGAAATATTGTTTCGATTTGTTTGAGTTCTTCGGGAACGTTGTTTAACGCGGGGAAGATTTCTCCTTGAATTTCTACCTGCTGACTTAATCCTGCTGCTAGTACTTTGAGCTTGTTTCTGGGTTTTGATTGGGTGTTGAGTAACTGTAAACTGGGAGCTAAGACCACGCTATGCTTTTCTAAGAGATATTGCTTACCGTCATAGAGTGCTGCCATCGGCACATTTTGTAATTTACCACTGAGGATAAAGACCAGAGTTTCGATTTGATTTGAGTTTAATTCGCTTTCTAAAGGTTTAATCAACCAGCGGTATATTTCTTGCAGATTGGGTAAGAGGGCTTGAGTATTTTCGGTTACTTCTCTAGGGTTAAGGGGAGTGGTGCTAAAAATATTGACTGCCGAATTATTGATGCTCTGGTTATAGAGGCTGTCGTATAAGGCATCAAGGGTGAGATCGACTTCCTTGCCCGAAACATTGGTCGTAAACAGTTTTAGCGGTTGACCTGCCATGGAAAGAATTACCTCTAGGCGATCGCTCAAGACAATCGGATAAATGACTGCTGCTTGAGGGTCTAAATCATCAATAGTTATAGCGAGATCAGCCGTTGGCGAACAAGGGTCTTGAAAGAAGTTGTCTAATTCCGCAAGCTGGAGTGATTCGATTACTTGACGAGCCAATTCTAAATTATTCTGGTCAGCAGTGTTGGTGGTATTACTTGCGGTTACAGATTTGTTCAAACTAGCCTGCTGATGATCTGATAAGAGTAAATTTGCCAAACGCAAATAAACGGGCTTCACTTCCTGGCGAAAGTTAAATTGAACTATCTGATTGTTGGTATTTAAATCGGTGCGTAAAGACTGGAGAGTATTAAAGGCTGAGGTGTAGGAAGCGATCGCCTCTTCTCTTCTCCCAGATTGTTCTAACAGCAATCCTAATTGCGACTGCCAAAGGTAGCTGACCTCCCGCGCATCATGATTAACATTTTGTGCTTCTGCCACGGCTAAAGCTTGATTTGTCAAAGCGATCCCTTGAGTCAATTTTCCTTGTCGACCATAATTCTGACCCAAATAGCCTAAAGCATAGCTCTCTCCCCGTCGATCCTTGATTAGCTGTGCCTGTTGAAGCGCCTTTTGTAAGATTGATTCGACAGTGGTAGTTTGTTGCAGACGAGTCAAGCTTTGAGCGTAATTAATCTGAGCATAAATTCCCTGATGAGTCGCTGGCAGCTGTGGTAAGTTAGCACCGATCTCAGTAATTAACTTGCTTGTTTTGTCTTTTAGTTCAGCACTTAGTACAGCCGAAAATTTTTCCGCCACTTCAACTGACGTTCCTTGGTTAAGCCGTTGCCATGATTGAATACGTCTTTGGGTTTGCTGTTGCCACCAAGCCTCAAGTTCAATCAGAAGGGATAAATGATTGAGCTGTGTCTGGGTCTGAGTTAGCAATTGCGTATGTGGGTCACGAGCAACCTGTGAGTAGGTTTTAAGTGCAGTTAAATAGGGTTTTAGGGCATTGTTTGGGTCTTGTCGGTCAATAATTTCGGTAATATACTCATAGTCCCAGCGATCGCGTATTTGATTACCTAATGCTTGGTGAATATTACCTAATGCCAACAGAGTTGCCCCCGATTCTGAAGTGTTACTAGTGCCGATCAGACTAAACTCCATAATTTTTTGCGCCTGGGTTAGCATTCCTTTCTTTTGTAAAATAATGCCCAAGCTACGTAAACCGATGCCCTCAACCAGAGTAATTTTAGTTGGTTGTTTTATTTGAACGAGTTGAATTAACTGTTCTACTTGAGCAGTATTGCATTGAATATCTTCTAAGTTAAAAGCCTGAAGCAAAGTAGTACAGGCACGAGGATATAGCCCCAAGTCTTGCAATACTTGAGCTTGGTTGATGAGGCTTTTAGTCTTGCCCAGGCGATCGCCCTGACTCTCAAATGCTTTTGCTGCTTTTTGCCAAGCCACGGCTGCTGATGCTAGTTCCCCCGTTTGATAAAGCTGTTGCGCCTGTAAAGATAATCCTAAGCCATCGGGTTGAGACTGTGCTGGGAAATGAACAGCTACTGCTAACCAGGCAGAGAGTATGACAGTTGAAAGGCGACGCAGCAGTAAAGATCGATCACTTAGCATTAACCATGAACCATTAACTAATTTTGACTTGATTTGACTTCGTGAATATTGGCGAAATTAAACTAAAAAAAATCGTACTGTAACTGTAGATAAACTCCCTGTTCCTGTAGGGAACTACGTTGATCGTCACGATTAATCAGAGGAATACCCCAGTCCACCCGCGCCGAAAATTTTTCTGGTGTTTGTAATAGTAAACCGAATCCAGTACCGATTAAAGTATTCGCTTCTGTCTCTTCATTATCATTATTCCAACCAGTGGCAAAATCAATAAATGGGGCAAACTGTAAAGTGGCGTTAATTGGCTCAAAATTAGCTATAGGTAGGCGAAACTCTGCACTAGCTAAAAAACCACTGTCAGTAAGCAAAGCATCTTGACGATAACCTCGAACTGTTGTCGCCCCGCCCAAGCTAAATTGTTCTGTAGATATTAACGGATCGGCCGCTAACTGCAATTCTGAACGTAACAGCATTGTCGCCCCAAATTTTTGCTCTGTCTCACTAAGGGATCGCAAATAAGAAAACTGCCCTCGCCAGCTAAAGAACTGACTATCAGGTTCATCGTTGAGGATCGTCGCATCAAAAACATCAACCCCAAAATTAAACTGCGAACGAGCCGAAATTACCTGCCGACGATTACGCTGAAGCCATTCTTGTCCAAAGCTCACGACTGAAGTACGAATTTTCCCATCTTCAGTCGCACCAGGACTTAGGCGTTCGGGTTCATTCATAATTGTGCTATTACTCGCTCTTCTCGCTGCTGTGATGCTGAAAGCTAGTTCTTGAAATCCCTGGGGAGTGACTTGTTGTATTACTGGCTGTCGCCAAGTCAAATCATAGTTGCGAGATTCAATATCGAAATCGAAATCTTTAAAAGAAGACTGAACAATTTCATTTTGTCCCCAGCGAAAATTGAACTCTAGAGAACCATCTTTAGCGTTAAGAGGAACAGTATAGCCCCCACCAAGCTGATTGCTGCCTTCGGTATTGTCGTAAGCCAAACGAAAGCGATCGCCAATTCCCAAAAGATTTCCCTCCTCCAGTTGAATTCCTCGCTCAAAAGTGCCAATACTTAGGTTGCGATTATTATTTAGCTTGGCTTGCAAACTAAAAGTATCGGCGCTGTTTACAGACACCCTCAGAATATTAGTTCCTGGTGTAATCCCTGCCGACAGTTCTGCATTTAGACTCTCAATCAGCGGGTTGAGCTGAAGTAACTGTAGTGCTGACTGTAGTTGATTAATATTTAGAGGGGTGGTGACTTTTTGAGTAAGGCGATCGCGGACATAGCTTTCTTTTAGTCTCCCTGCAACATTAATCTCAATTGCAGCTAAACTACCTTCAACGATCTGAATTTTGACTTTACCCGATCTTAAACTTTGTTCGGGAATATATGCCCCAGTGGTGATATATCCCTGACTCACATAAAGCTCGGTAATCTGATTTGCTGCCTGTACTAATTGAGCAAAAGAAACTGGGCGATTGCTAAACTTGGCGATCGCTTGATTTAATTGTGCTGGGTTAAATACTGTGCTACCAACAAACTCAAACTGTTCAACCGTGATCTTGCCTGGAATATCTAGCACTGAATCAGGAACGGGTGGAGTCGGAATTGTCTTAAACGGATTCGTGGCAGGAGGCAAGGGCGCTGGTTGATCGGGCTTGATTGGTTCGGGGGTTAATGGTTCAAAACTTTGAGCCTTCGCTGACTCTAAATACCAAAAACCAGACGTCAAACAAGCTGCGTAGCTCAAAATTTTAGTTGTTTGTTTGACGCTAAAGGTTTGACCCATAGCCAAAAAATTTAATACATAGTATGAGTCTGGATTACTAGTCAAAGATTAATAAAATATCAAGCCAATTAGCAGTTTAAGCGTTAATGACTAGCATAAAAGTCATCAATTAACTACTTTTGCTAGACTAAATTTTTCTATAAAATGACAATTTTTGCTATAATGTTTTCTTACACAACTTAATAGATTACAGCAAATTTGCTTTTTTAGATACAATTAGACAGACAATTTAGGCAAAATATTTAGTTGTAACGATATTGAGAGCTAAACCTGACAACTAAAAAATCATGATCCAACCAAGTTATCTGGCGCTAGCAAATATACCCTTGATTGCTTTGGCAAGCTCAGTTTTTCTGGCTCTTCCAGGACATGCTGATAGTCTGGTTAATGTCAGTTGTGAACAAAAGGCATCTGTGCCTACGGTAACGGCAACTTTATCGAATCAAAACGTTTCACAGGTCACATCTATACTCTCGTTTTTACCTCAGTATTTTGACACGAGCCAGGCGGTTCAACAGTGCAAGAACACTGCTGAAAAGTTACATAATTTTTACAGTCAAAATAGAATGAACTATCTTGCTAGCGACACCGTTAAGGGCAACCCTGTAGTATGCGCGGTTGAACGTCGGGGGTTGAGTTGTGATAGCTATAACAGCGATATTTTATTTTCTTTAGATCGGTCGATTAGCCCCAGCGAACTTCTTTACAATATGCTGGGGGAAGATTTCAAAGGTTCTAAAGCACCTTCTGCTCGAACTGTAAGTCGAATCTATACCGACTTAAGACCATTGTGGTGGCCTTTTCCCTTTTAACTACCCACAGTTAGTGTTCATTAACTTAGCTACAATCTACATTGTTTTTTAGCTTCTCTAGCTATTTCATAATTAGGCTGAAGTTTGAGCGCACGCTCAAATGCTGCTACACCATCAGGATTTGCTTTAGCTTGGCACAAAGTTTTGCCTAAATAAAACCAAGTTTGCGCCTGCTGCGTTTTAGTTAATAAAGGATTTTGTAACATCTTTTTAAATTCAGCCTCCGCTTCTTGAATGCGGTTTGCTTTACTCAAAGTGATACCTTTGCCCACGTGAGCGGGGAAATAATTAGGGGTATAGCTTGTGGCTCGTTCATAGGCAGCGATCGCCTCCGTTAATTTATCTTGCTGGCGATAGTTATTGCCCAAAAAAGTCAGTGCTACAGCAAACTCTCCCCCGACTTTGCTCGCTCCTTCGGTCGCCTCAATTTGTTCTAAAATTTGTATTGCCTGCTTAATGGAGTCAATCGATCCCTGATTATTGCCTAAAGCCCCTAGAGATTCGCTTTTATTGATCAGAAAAATCGGATCGGTTTTATCCAAAGCGATCGCCTTGTCAAAAGCAGTTATAGCTTTTTGATCTTGCTGCAAATTGTGCAAAGCTTCTCCCTGGCAATTCCAGGCATAAACGGCAGTGGGTTGGATAATTGTAGCGGTAGAACAGGATTCTCGCATGTCTTCATATTCCTGCAATCCAGCTAAAGCATATCCTCGATTCGTCCAGGCTTGGAAATAATTACTGTCTATGTTGAGCAGCTGGTTATATTGTTTTACCGCTTCATTGTAAGATTTCTGGCTCAATAATTTATTTCCTTGCTGAAAAGCTTTTTTAACTGTTATGCGTTTGGAAACGTTATTCAAAAACACACTGAGCAACCCGAACAAAGTTAGGAGCAATAAAATATTTTTAAAGTTCGACCACCATTGAGGTTTGGTTGTAGTGGTGGTGGCTATTGTGACAATATCTGGAATCTTAAGGGAGTCAGAGTCAGCTTTGTATTGGAGAGCTTTTCCTGGCGCGAGTTGACGGCGAGGAGTTGCTCTAAGCTGGTCATTTTGGCTTAATTTGCTATGGTTTTGATTATGTTGGGCTTGAGCGCTTAAACTTCTCACGACCCAGTTAAGATTAAATATAGACTGATAGATGCGGTTCGCCGTCACTAGCTTATGGTTCTGTTTCAGGACAATACCTGAATTCAGCAATTCCTGTTGCTCGTTACTATTGTCTACCAATACTGTTTCAGTTAATATTCGTTGATATAGTTGCAGTAGTTGAGGGGGAGAACATTGCTGATTATTAAGTAAACGGCTTCTAATAGTTCTCAGGTGTGATTTCAGTTCATTATTTGACCAATTATCAATTATTTTAGTTTGAACCAGATAATCAATCTGCGCTTCTTCTTGTTGTGGTGTCAAAGGTTCAGAAGCTTGAGCAATTAGGGAAAATATCTTTTGAGTCAACACAGAATGTCCATTCGTCCATGACAATACTCTCTCCCAAGTTTTTTCCGAATAAATCTCCTGTTCCTCGATTTTGAATAGTTTACGTTTAATTTGTAAAAATCCTTCATGAACCTTTTGAGAGTAATCTTCACCTTTGTTTGAATCGATGGATTCGCCTAAAGAATTGTGAGATTGCTTAACAGCTAATTGCCGATCTAATACTGCTGGGATAGAACTAGATTTAGCTTGGAGATGAGTCAAGAAAAAATCAAGAGTTGCTGGTTTGAGCCAGCCCTTAGCGATCGCGACTTCGCCAAATTTAAGTTTGCTGTTCTCTTGTTCAGCCAAAATAACCTGGATCTGTTGCTCGTTTAACAATGCAGCCTGCTTTAAATATTGACCAATCGGTTGTTCTGACTTTTTCGCCACTAAACTAGACCAGCATTCAGCAAAAAAGTCGGCTGTTTCGGGGGAAATTTTCCCTTCCTTAGCTAAAATCTCGCCGATTGTCAAATTATTATTGGTCTGCTTTTGTTGTTCTTGAGCCTGGTTCACTTGTTCAGCAGATACCAAACCCGCCTGCTGTAAAATCGATCCTAAAGTTGCTTGGTTGCGAGAATAAGACACTATGTTCTACTATAATTTTTGATTAAGAATAAACAATCGATAGAGCGCCTAAGGCGATTTATCATGTCAGACGAAATTCACATAACTAAGAATAATCAATTTAGCCAAGAACAGCACGATCTAATTAGGTAAGTATGCTTCAGACCGAAGAAAACTTCAAGATCAGCATAAGTATTTACTATCTTATCAACAATTGAACTCAAGTTCTATCATAGTAATTGCCTTGAACTTTCGCAAAACGCTTAAATTAAAAGCTTTTTGAAGATCGGCGTTGCCGAGTCGAGGTTTGAGCCGAAATTAAGATGGTAAACAGGTCATTAAATTTGCACAAAAAGCACTTAAATCACTTCTGCCTTCTGCCTTTCTTTTGCCTTTTGCAAATTGGCGATCAAAAAACCGACTAGTGCAAAGACAATGCCCTTAGTCGGCGAAATGATTTCAGCGATTAAATTGCTGTTAGTTAGTTTTTATTAAAGTATTTTTGTGCTTGTGCCAAAGCAGCACTACCAATATTAAATACAGCCCAGCTAGCAGCGATCGCCAGAGGTGCTACTACGATTATTACACGCCAATCCATAACTCTATTTCTCCTTGACAGCTATTAATTTATTTAAAAGGTTTATTTATGTAAAACCAGATTTATCTATACTCAAATGTACCAGCTTTCTTAACTTTTTTGCAGATTTTTTCTGACTTGTAGGCGTTTGAGAGTAATTGATAGTCACTAAAAAGGGGGATAAAAGATCCCCCAGCGATTAATATTTTAATTTGAATTCTTTGCAGGATTACACTAATTTGAGGTTAGGATAGTATGCCAGAATATCATCAGCTGACAAGGTGTCACCGTCGGCTTGGGGTGTCCAAAGAATTTCTACTGCCAATAGGCGATCGCTGCCTAAACTACCAATCTGCTGTAGACTGTTGCGCATATCATCAGTGCCGTTGATTGCGGGTAGATCTAGGTTGCCAGTTGCTCCGACAATGACTGTGGCAACGATATATTCTCCTATGTCTCCTTCTTTTAGTTGGAGTGCGCCATCTTTGGTTTCTCCTCCTAGAGCTTTTTGTGATTCGTCGCTAATCACATTGTTGACATTGGTTAGGGTTTCGTCAGCGAATTTGCTACGTTCAGTGAGGGAGAACTGATTGAACTTAGCTTCGGCTGCTTCCAAGCTAGCTTTTTGGGAGTTGGTTGCACCGTAAACCCAATATTCTGGGTGGCGTAATAAAGCGAGAGTTGCTTCTTGTAAGACAGTAGCTCGTCCTGAAGCCGTGTTAGTATCGGCTGTCAGAGCCAAACGATTCAACTCAGGCTGTAGCTCGCGCGCATTAGCGAGTAACCCTACCTGTACTTCCGCTACCGAGACGGTAGAACTGCTGCCATAACCCTCTTGGCTGCCTACGCCTGCACTTTGAAAACTACGTACGAGAAAACTGGCGATCGCAAAAAAGATCAAAATAGAAAATAAACCACCACCACCATAGCCAATGAAGGGTAACAGAAAGGGGAAGCCAAAGCCACCACCGCCATAGCCATAGCCAGGTGATCTATAACCACCACTATAACCGCCACCACTAGGTCGAGAATAGCCGCTAGAAGGAGCGCGGAAAGAACCACCGCCAATTCTGCCTCCAGTACGAGCAGCCATCGCATCACCAGCGTTACCTAAGACGAGAACGCTAACTAATACTAGGGCGACGATGGACTTTAACCACAATTTAGACCAATTTCGTTTAAAAATTATGTTCATTATTATGTTCATTTTTTTATCAACCATCATGTTTAAAAATTTTATTTTTAGCTTGCAGTAAGTAGTAATTAGTAATTACTTAACCCCCACCTACAATAGTGACAATTTCTAAGCGATCGCTGACTGCATCTGAGTTTCTGCCCAATATTGACGGTGTAAGATCTCTCCGTTGTATTCCACGGCGATCAGGCGAGGATTTAACTTAAGCTGGGTTAGTAACTGTGGCAGAGCAGTTGCTGCTGCACAGGTATGGCTTTCTCCGTTGACCTCTATGTTTATTGTATTAGTCGCATTCAACATAAATCTAGCTATAAACTGGGGTAATTACCGTCTAATTAACTGAGCCAAAAACTGGCGCGTCACTTGGCTTGGTTGCTCTGCCTGCATGATAGCGCGAACGACTGCTACTCTTTGTGCGCCTATAGTTAGAATTGCATCTAGATTGCTTAAGTCAATACCACCAATGGCAAACCAAGGAACAGGGCATTTAGCTTTTACATAGTCGATATATTCTTTGGTCAGGGGAGACTTTCCAGGCTTGGTCGGAGTCTCGTAAAATGGGCCAACTCCGACGTAATCTGCTCGCTCGGCGATCGCCCTATTTAGTTCTTGTTTATTAGTAGTAGAACGACCAACAATTTTCTGGGTACCTAAGAGTTCACGGGCAAAGGATACTGGAGCATCATTCTGACCTAAATGCACACCATCTGCATCTACCGCCAGAGCGATATCAACACGATCGTTCACAATAAATAGGGCGTTATATTGATGGCACAGCTGACACAGTTGAGTGGCTTTTTCTAGGCGATCGCTATCATTACCGTCTTTATGCCGATACTGGACTAGGGTTAAACCACCTTTGAGAGCTGCTTCTACCGTCTTGAGGAGATCTGGCTCAGGAGATGTTACTAAGTATAGTGCTGCGTTTTGTAGTCGCTGATGTCGATAGCTATTAAATAGCTTACTTTCAATTGTGTAGACACGATAGCGTAGCTGTTTACAGGCTGATGCCATTTCTGGATTATAGAGTTTACTATATTCTTCTAGTACTCTTAAAGCTTCTTGGGCGCGACATAAGTTTGCCTGAAGTAGTTGTTCAATGCTGTCTCGTACTTCTTCTTGAGGATGAGATATATCTGTTCCCACATCCCCAGGAGTATCTCTAGCCTGACGTAGTTCCCAACTGTGCCATTGAGCGAGTTCTTGACGTAGCTGCTTACATTCTTCGGCTAATGGCTGATTGTTTAATCCCAAGCGACACCACTCTTCAATGATTCTTAAGCCTTCACGAGCGCGATCAAGATTAGCATCTAAAATACGATAAATAGCTTTTTTCATTTAACTTTAATTAGTTAATATTTCCACCATGACCAAATGATGGCTCATTACTGTTGTCAATCTATTGTTAATTTTCTAATCTAAAATTTTTAATCTAAATAAGACGAAGGGCTGTGGGCGTAATCGCATTGCGCCCTTTATAAGCCCCGTCCCACAACCAAAGCGCGCCTTACGATCAAAGGAAAAGATGTCGAAAGCTTCTTTCGACGTTTCAGCCGTCAGTGCATAGTTCAAGACTATGTTTGATCGAGCTAAGAGCTAAGAGGACGCGATATGCCCTAAAGGATATGCGAAGCGGTATGCTTTAGCACTAACTTCGTGTCGCGGAGCGGTGACGCGAAGCTAATCCTTTAGGAATCCTTTAGGACGTAAGGAGGACGCGCCCCCAGGCGCTAATCCTTTAGGGCTAATCCTTTAGGGCTAATCCTTTAGGGCTAAGAGCTTGGGCGAAGCCCTTTTATAAAAACCAACCATAGGAATGTAACCCCTGTCCCAGTAAGTTAACTCCTAAATAACATACCCAAACTACTACAA
>JAAUOU010000056.1 GCA_012034765.1 Pleurocapsaceae cyanobacterium CSU_1_1
TCAAAAAACTTTGTGGTTTAAAAACCGTCAAACTATTGCATTGTCTAGGTTCTTGGCGCTTGCGGGGGACGAATCCCTCTCAACCGCGCATTTACCAATATAGGTAACTTTTAAGATTATGTCAACCCCTTTTCTTGATGATTTTCTGATTAAGCTATTCTCTTAGGCTCAAAATACCCCTGAGTATGACTTTGAGAGATTAAAATAAGAACTTAATCAAAGTTCAAATTTCTACGGCTGAAAATTTTTGAATTGTTCTTTAGCAGCAGCGAAAGATTCTTTCATTACAGACTGGATTTTGCTGGGATCGGGTTTTTTGCCTCCCATTAGATCTCCAAAATAGACACAAGCACCTTCTCCGAGTGACCAAGTATAAGCTGCGGCCCAGGATGCGGCAATAACGCTGCCAAAGCCTGGAATGAATTTAACTAATTCTCGCCCGATCGCCTGAGCAAAAAACCGCCAGCGATCGCACTGGCGATTCCTCCCGCCTGAGAAGGAGATAAAGTTTGTCCATATAATTTACCTAGCAAACCAACTAAGGATATTTGCAAAGCAGTTAATACTGGCATTGTCGCGAAGGGCAAAGGAACAGCAGCTAAAGTCGCGGCTATGGTGGAAAATGCTACTAGATAGCGTCGAGCTGTATCACGATAAAGATTACCCAATTCTTCACTAACGTTATTGTCTAGTAATTGATGGATTGTTCTCGATTCAGCTTCGGGAAGTAATTCCGCTAGAGCTTCGGTGAGTGCCTCTAAGCCGTAAAAAATCCGATTAAATCCATCTTCTTCGAGAGTAAAGTCAATTAAGACACAGCGATCACAAAATTGCTTAAAGTCTTGTTGAATTACCTGAAATGCTCGTTCAACTGTTTCATAGTTTGGAGGATATTCTGGATGATCTGCCACGTCAGCGGGATAGACTTCGTGCAGACAAGTAACTGTAAGCAAGCAAGGTATGTTGGGATATTCTTTGCGCAATTGTTTGGCTATCTGTCGCAAAGTTTCGGTGGCAAAGTCAGTAATTTTTACTGTAAGAATCAAAATTCTGGCGCGTTGAGTATCTTGGTCTAGTTCTGCTTTAAGTTCTTGAATAATATTTTGAGTATTTTGATCAATATCTCCCAAACCTACGGTGTCGGTGAAGATCAAGAGAGGAAGATCTTCAGAAGGATAAGCGTATCTTTCAGTATTTTGAGTATGGGGGCGAAAACCCTGACCAATAATTTCCGCAGATACTCCTGTTAAACCGCGAACAATTGAACTTTTACCCGCTTGAGGCTTCCCAATTAATAAAGCTTCGGTTGTTGGCAACTTTTCTCTGACGCTAGTAAGTATTTCAGCAACTTGCTCATCGCTGACATTAAACCAACTGCTGGCTTTTCTAGCAAGACTATCAGTCGGCAGAAATTTTTTGAGCCGCCTTGTAACATCATCTACATTTTTTGATGCTCGATCTTTCCAATCATTCAACCAGGAAAATTTGCTCATCTTTACCAGCTAAGTTAAAAAATTATGCGCCACAGCAACGATCTATACCTAAACTATCTAAAATTAAATCGCTGACGGCATTAGCAACAGCAAATTCACTGTAAAAACTGCGACTAAAATCAAAAGCTCGCATTTCGGCAATAATAGCTATTACTAGTGAACCCAAATCGTTTTCTCCTTCTATACGTTGACGGACAAATATTTTGGCTGCTCTTTCGGCTATTTTGCCATTAACTAGCTCGGGCAAGAATTCTTCATCTAACCAAGTATGCAAAGACTCCCTCAGCCATACTTCTTCTTTCTCAGGGTACTGTAAGTTAGGTAAAGTTATAGGAGCGATGGGTTTAGCAGGATCAGTCATTGTAGTTAGTTTGGTTGAACTGGATTCAAAAAGTCAATGATCAACTATGAGCTACTAATCAATTAATATAGGTATTTTCTTATTTAAGCATCTCTATTTAGGAATAGATAATTAAGTAAAAGCATGAAAATTGATCTTCCTTCAATTGTTGATGGATATAGCCAAGGTTATTTTTTAATGGCAGGAGATGACGATCAGTTGGACTGGTATTCTAGTCGTCAGCGTACCTTAATTCCCTTAGACGATCGCTTTCGCTATCCGAAATCTTTACAAAGAGTACTTAATCAAGAGCGCTTTTCTGTAGCGATTAACCGTGATTTTAAAGCAGTTTGCGCAGGCTGTAGCGATCGCGAGAGTACCTGGATTTCTGAGGAACTAAGGGAGATTTATCTGGCTTTACACCAAGCTGGATATGCCCATAGCTTTGAGACTTGGAAGGGAGATGAGTTAGCTGGAGGAATACTGGGTATTGCGATCAAAGGCGCGTTTATTGGCGAATCAATGTTTTATCGTCTTCCAGAAGGGTCGAAAGTGGCAATGGTGAAGCTAGTGGAGCATTTGAGAACGAGGGAATATGTTGTGTTTGATGCTCAATTACAAAATCCCCATTTAGAACGTTTCGGCTCGATTATTGTTAGTTCAGGACAATATCAAACAATGCTGCATCAAGCCATGACCCGAAACTGTGTTTTTGCTTAAATCATTAGCACTTACAAATATATTGCCAAATGCTAAAAATCGACCATGATATATTTATTCATGAATCGCATCTTTAAGTTTATCTGGTTTCTCTAACTTATAAATTGGGTCAGAAAGGAGTAAGATTAGGCCAGGCTTTGATAGACCTCCTTAAATTTTAGGACTTTAAAGACATAAGTGTGAAACTAACTAGCCTTCAAAATACTCCTTTCCACTGTCTTTTCGCAAACTTAACAAGACTTCCCAATGAAATAATTTGTAGCTTTAAATTCGAGAGCAAAGTGTTTAAGTAGTTTTAAATAATTGTGGTGTGAACTATCGCACAACAGCCTTTTTTGATAATATTTTAGACCTTGGCAGCTAGCCATATCTGGCAAAGATTGCGACTTTTTTAATGCTATTTGTTCTTTAAATAACTAGTAATAGCTAAATTAAGCTCGCCTATTAGTTACCTTAATCTGAATGATGCGCTATTGTGTAGATTCATAGCGGGAGGTACTTGCTAGAATCTTCCTTGGAAAGAAGCTTGGTGTACTTCTTTGTACCTGTTGTTAGGCTAGCATTCTTGACTTAGCAAAACAAGATATATTCACTAGTGTTTACAGTATTTAACAAGCTGAAATATTAGCTTGATTTAAATAAATCTTTTTATTCTTAACTAACTTATATGTCATCCATAGTTGTAGCCAAGTCCAGTTCAAATAATACTAAACCACTGTTAATTCTGCTGGATGGTCATTCTTTGGCGTTTCGGGCTTATTATGCCTTTAATAATTCTCGAACAGAGCCTTTGGTCACTTCCCAAGGAGTTCCCACTAGCATTTGTTTTGGTTTTATCAATTCTTTAATACAGGTATTAGAAATAGAATCACCTCAGTCTATGGCGATCGCTTTTGATTTAAGTGAAGCAACTTTCCGTCATCAAGCTGATGAAAACTATAAAAGCGATCGCACCGAAACTCCCGCAGATTTTATTCCCGACATCAAAAACCTGCAAAAGCTACTGTTGGGCTTTAATTTGCTGATGCTTACTAAGGCGGGATACGAAGCAGATGACATTTTAGGCACGATTGCCACCAGAGCGAGTGAGGCGGGGTACAGGGTTAAAATTGTTACGGGCGATCGCGATTTATTTCAGATGATCGATGATGATAAAGAAATTAGCGTTCTTTATTTACACAATCAAGCCTTTCGGCGATCAGCTACCAGCTATACTGAATTTGATCGGGCGGGCGTAATTGAAAAAATGGGGGTTACTCCTGAACAAATTGTCGATTACAAAGCGCTGTGTGGTGATAAATCTGACTGTATCCCAGGGGTAAAAGGCATTGGTGATAAAACGGCAGTGAAGCTTTTAAAGGAATATCAAACCTTGTCTGAAGTGTATAACAATCTAGACAAGATTAAAGGAGCAAATCAGAAAAAATTAGCTACGGGGAAAGAAGCTGCGTTTCACTCTCAGTTTTTAGCCCAGATCGAGACTAATGCGCCAATTGAAATTAACTTACAAGACTGTGAGTTAGTTGGTTTTGAACCAGAAGCCGTATTGCCGCTACTAGAAGAATTAGAGCTAAAAAAAGCGATTAAGAACCTGCATAAGCTACAGGTAAAACTTGGTGGAGAAGGAGAAATTAAACAGATTGAGGTTTTACCCTCTGGGGTTAAAAATAATAGTAACGGTCAATTATCTTTATTTGATGAAATTGAACCAATTGAACCCGAAGCACCACAAGAACTATTCAAGCCAAAGTTAAACACCCAGATTATCGACACGCAAGAGAAGCTCAAGCAACTGGTTAAAACCTTAAAGCAGCATAGCGATCCTCAAAAGCCTGTAGCTTGGGATACAGAGACTAATTCTTTAGCAACCCATTTAGCCGACTTAGTCGGTATTGGTTGTTGCTGGGGTGATTACAAGACAGATATTGCCTATATTCCTCTGGCTCACACAGCAGGAACACAACTTGAGCTAAAGCTTGTTTTAGATACCCTCAAGCCGATCTTAGAAAGCGATCGCTATCCCAAAGCTTTCCAAAACGCCAAGTTTGATCGCTTGGTATTACATCACCAGGGAATTAACCTAGCGGGAATGGTATTCGATACGATGCTGGCAAGCTATGTCTTAGATCCTGAAAAAACTCATAATCTGGGAGATTTATCCGAGCGTTATGGGTTAGAAATTACGGCGAAAAGCTACAAAGATTTAGGTATACCCAAAGGGAAAACTATTGCTGATTTAGATATTGCTGTAGTTGCTGATTACTGCGGATTGGATGCCTATGCAACCTACTATCTTGTGGATAAGTTGAAAGTTAAATTAAGAGAGTTTCCTGAACTAGAAAAGCTGCTATTGGATGTAGAACAACCCCTAGAACCTGTATTGGCGACAATGGAAAATACAGGCATTAGATTAGATATCAAATATCTCCAGCAGTTTGCTCAACAGCTAAATCAAGACTTACTCAAGCTTGAACAGGATACTTATCAAGCAGCAGGAGAGGAATTTAATTTAAGTTCCCCAAAACAGTTAAGTGTGATCCTGTTTGAAAAATTAGGGCTTGATCTTAAGAAATCCCGCAAAACCAAAACAGGTTATTCTACCAATCAACAGGTACTAGAAAAGCTGCGGGGAGATCATCCTGTAATCGACAATATGCTAGAATATCGAACCTTAGCCAAGCTTAAATCTACCTACGTTGATGCTTTACCCGCTCTAGTCAGAAAGTCTACGGGAAGGCTACATACAGACTTTAACCAATCAGTGGTTGCCACAGGCAGATTATCCTCTTCTAACCCTAACCTGCAAAACATTCCTATCCGTACCGAGTTTTCGCGCCAGATCCGTCAGGCGTTTATTCCCGAAGAGGGTTGGTTACTAGTTGCTGCTGACTATTCCCAAATTGAGCTAAGAATTTTGGCTCATCTTAGCCAAGAGCCTGTTTTAATAGATGCTTACTGCAACGGAAAAGACGTGCATCGGGTAACAGCACAACTGCTGTTTGATAAATTAGACATTACTGCCGAAGAAAGACGCTTAGGTAAGATTATTAACTTTGGCGTAATTTATGGCATGGGAGCGCAAAGATTTTCGCGTGAATCTGGTTTTAAAACTGATGTTGGTAAACAGTTTATTGAAAAATATCGTGAGCAATATGCTCAGGTGTTTGGGTATCTAGAAAACGTCAAAAAACAGGCGATCGCCCAAGGTTATGTTCAGACAATCTTAGGCAGAAGACGCTATGTTCATTTATTTAGCGACAGTCTCAAATTGCTGCGAGGAAGCGATCCAGCAGTGATTAATTTAGATCATTTAGATTATAGCTACACCGATGCTCAAACCCTCAGAGCAGCAGCTAATGCCCCCATCCAGGGTTCTAGTGCAGATATAATTAAGATTGCGATGATTAAGCTACAGGATATCTTACAAGATTATCAGGCTAGGTTATTACTCCAGGTGCATGACGAATTAGTACTAGAAGTTCCCCCTGAAGAATGGCAACAATTACAGCCGATTATTAAATCCACCATGGAAGATGCTGTCAAGTTAAGCATTCCTTTAGCAGTGGATATTAATGCAGGTAAAAACTGGATGGAAGCCAAGTAAAAGTTATACTAAATTCTGTTCGTATAGATGAGTTGTTTATTTTGTAAGTCAAAAGTCAAAAGTCAAAAGTTAAAAGTTAAAAGTTAAAAGTTAAAAGTTAAAAGTTAAATAAAAGCTTATCTTTTTGCTCTTGTAAAGATGAGCTAATCCCCTAGTTTTGACTTAGGAAATATACGCGATCGCTCTAGATTTAAGGTAAGAGTGTGCAAAGGAGGATCGCGATCTATAGCTTGACAATCTGCTGCTTAAAATACTCAACTTTATAATCTAAAGTTTGTGCTAAGTCTAAAGCTTGCTGAAAATACTGCTTTGCTTGCTGTTTTTGTCCTGACTTTAACGATATTTTGCCCAAAGTATCATAAGTATTGATTAAGCCGTAATGGTTATAAGACTGGCGTTGTATCTTAAGTAGCTGAGTAAAAGTTGCGATCGCTTTTTTTGCTTGTCCCTCTTTGAGATACAGTTTTCCCAGACTGTCTAAGGCATCATCGGCGATCGCTAATTGTTGGGTTGCGGATGCTAACACAAACCCTTGCTCATAAGCTTCAATAGCTTTTGTAGTTTGAGTTGAAGTTTCATAGTCATGGGCGATCGCCAATTCTAATTTAGCCACTCGATCTAGTTTTTTAACCGCAGTATAGTTTTTAATTAAACGTTCTCTAGTGGCTATAGCTGGTGCAATTTGATTAGTGCGATCGTAGAGATCGATTAAAATATTTAAATAGAAATTAACTTGCTCTGAATTAGATTTTGATTCAGCCAAAGTCAATAATTCTTGATAAGTTTTGGCTGCTGATGGATAGTTAAATTTGGCTACATAAAGTTCACCTAAAGTTTTGAGGTTTGCTTCAACTGCAACTAAATTTTTTTGCTGTTTACTGTTACTCAGGATTTGTTGATAAATGGCGATCGCCTGCTCTGGATATTTTAGCTGTTGATAGGCTGTAGCAAAGCGTTCTAGTAATTTAGAATCCAAATCTGCAATAGTTATTGTTTTCTCGATCGCCATTAAACGATTAGCAATATTGCGTAGATCTACAGCGCGGTTTTCTTGCCAAGCGATCGCGCCAACTTTACCTAGAGCCTTAATTTCCGCTTCGGTATTAATAGCGCGAGCAAGTTTTAATTGGCGGTACCATAGTTCAAATGCTCTATTCGTATTCCCTTGCTGCAACTCTTGCGTTGCGGTTTGCTCCAGCCGTTCAATCTCCTGCTTAAGGCGATAAATTTCAAAGGAAGATAACTTCCGTTTACCATAACCATCAGGAATTACAGGATCGTTACGATCTACTCCCGTTTGCAAAGAATTAGTTATCTTGGGTTGAGCCAGTAATTTATGCTGAACAACAAAAAGATTAATCCCTCCTGTTAATAAAACGCTAAATAAGATCTGACCACTATTCACTCCTGACTCCTGACTGTATTATTTGACGTTGCTGAATCGATATATGAACTGAACAGTTATAAATTTCGATTGCATTCTCAAAAAGCTAATAGCCGATAGCTGATAGCTAAAAACTAGTAAATTTCCTAAAGGATAAGCTACGCAAATAAACGAAGCTAACTTCACATCAAACAAATGGATATACTCCAGTAATAACCTCATTCGCTTTTAATTGACCAACCCTCGCTCCTGGATCATTTTTATCTGCTTTGGCAAGGCTGTTAACAGGTAAAATTAGCCTACGATTAATACTGGTGGTGAGGACAATATTTTCTTGAGCCGTAGTTGCGATAATTCCCGCCAAGGTATCTTCTTTAGTTGTAAATTGAATTGCTTGAGTACCAATATCCCCTCGATTTCCTAATCTTAGAGAGTTAACAGGGATCAATTTACCAAATCCTAATTGAGAAATCACAGCAAGAGAATCCTGGGGTTTGACATTACAGCAACCTGCCAGATTTTCTTTCACTCGCAAACGCATGACCCTACTTCCCTGAGCATTTCTACCCATCAAAGGGATCTGTAGATCGTCAATTGGTAACCGTAAGATACGTCCTCCAGTAGTAGCGATCGCCATTTCTGCTTCAGTGGTAAAACAAAAGTATTTAAGAGTGTCTTTTTCCTTCAGCTTAATTAAAACTAATCCCCGATTGCCTAAAGCTTCTAATTCTTGAGCAGCTAAACGTTTAATGATTCCCTTTTCCGTCAGCATAATTAGATCCAAATTCTGCTGTTGGGGAAGGAAGAAATGTGCCACCGTACCCTGAGCATCTCTTTGTGCTGCGGATGATAGTAGTTCTAAAGCAGGTAATTCAGTCGTTTCTAGGCTAGAAGGAACTTCTTTAATCGGTACAGGATAAGCTTTACCACTGTCAGTAACCACAATTAGCTGATCGCGATCGCCAATTTCTTCTTGATGGAGAAGAAAATCTTGACCCTGTTGGGGAGCAGCAGGAGCAGCTTCTGACTCTGTAGGCGGGTTTGACCAATAAATACAGCCAGAGCTAGTCACCTTTAATTTGGCTTCGGGAGAGCGTTCAAAAGTGAGAGTTGGCGATACTGTTAAAGCTGGATCTTTGGTAGGTTTGGGAGGAGTTTTCTGCTCCTGAGATTTTGGCTGAGTAGGTGAGGGTAGAAGATCTTCGCTCACTGCTACGTTAATAATGCGAGTCCGACGTTCATCGTTAAACTTGCGTTTGAGGGAACGTAATTCTTTTTTGAGAGATTTTAATAGTTCATGGCGATCGCCTAAAACGTTATTCAACTCGGCAATTCGTTCTTGGAGATCTGTAGCTTCTGTCTCTAACTTCTGCTTTTCCAAGCCTGTTAAACGGCGCATCGGCATTGCCAAAATAGAATCTCCCTGAGTCGGGGATAAGTCAAGCTCATCCTGAAGGCGTAATTTAGCAGTAGTGCCGTCAGGAGCGTGGCGGAGGATTTCGATTACCGCATCAATCTGGTTGAGAGCCAATAATAATCCTTCGACAAGGTGTAGCCTTTGATTAGCCTGCTCTAATTCGTGGCTATATTGCCTTCTAAGAGTTTCTTCGCGGAATTTGAGGAATTCTTCCAAGATACCCCGTAAGGGTAGCTGAACTGGCTTATTATCCACCAATGCCAGCATAATTGTCCCAAAATTACTTTGTAATGCCGTCTGGCGATAAAGCTGATGCAGTACATTCTTAGCCGTAATATCTTTTTTGAGTTCAATCACGACTCGCATCCCACTGCGATCGCTTTCGTCTCGAATATCTGAAATCCCTTCAATTTTGCCTTGGTTAACTAAAGCAGCAACCTTTTCAATCCACCCCGCCTTATTTACTTGATAGGGTAGTTCGGTAATAACCAGAGCTTTCTTTTCTTTCCGACGTTTTTTACCTGTGGCAATTTTTTCAATTTGAGCAATCCCCCGCATCTTAATGATGCCTTTTCCTGTGCGATAGGCATCCTGGATTCCCTGAACCTCAACAATTTCGCCACCTGTCGGAAAATCGGGTCCAGGCACAAGCTCCCAGAGTTTTTCATCAGTTATGGTAGGGCGATCGATTAGGGCAATTAGACCATCTACTACTTCACCCAAGTTATGAGGGGGAATATTGGTAGCCATGCCGACGGCAATCCCTGAACAACCATTGAGCAGCAAAATGGGTAGCTGGACAGGTAAAACAACAGGTTCGGTTTGAGAACTATCAAAATTGTCGCTAAAGTTTACCGTAGATTCCCCAATCTCGGTCAACATTGCTTCATAAGCGACAGGAGCTAATCTGGTTTCGGTATAACGCATTGCTGCGGGGGGATCGTTATCTACTGAACCAAAGTTACCATGACCATCTAAGAGGGGATAGCGGGTAGAAAAACTCTGTACCAAACGGACTAAAGCATCATACACCGACTGATCGCCATGAGGATGATATTTACCTAAAACATCCCCCACCACACGAGCGCACTTACGATAGGGACGATCTGGAGTCAGTCCCAATTCATACATTGCATAGAGAATGCGCCGATGTACAGGCTTTAATCCATCGCGCACGTCAGGTAAGGCTCGACCCACAATGACGCTCATAGCATATTCTAGATATGATCTCTCCATTTCCTGATGTAAAGGAGTGGGGATAATCTGACCGTTTCCTAACAAATTAAGCTGCTGTGCCATTCAAAAGTCTCCAAGATTTACCAAAAAAGATGCCCAAAAAATTGAGGCTGAGTTAACGAGAATCATCAAGATTTAAAAATATAGCGCAGTTGGACTTTGATTATGTTTAGTTAAACTTTGCGATCTCGCCGTTTTAAGCCACAATAAACAAAAGCTGATCTAAGCTAAATTTTGCTCCTGGTAGTTTTTAATCTTAAGTTTCCTTAATCCAACCTGACTTTCTGAGTAACATCTATGACAACGGTTTTGATTGTAGAAGATGATCCGATCAATTTGCGTGTTTTTTCCAAAATACTCACAAAAAGAGGCGGTTTGCAAGTCAAAGGGACAGAAGTTGTCGAAGAAGTCTTGCATTATGCTCAGTCTGGAGAAATAGATGCAATTTTGATGGATGTTGCTCTAGCTAATAGTTCTTATCAGGGAAAACCAGTAGATGGGATCAAAATCACTCAAATGCTTAAAGCAGATGACAAAACTGCTAATTTACCAATAATTTTGGTGACTGCTCACGCTATGGAAGGCGATCGCGAAAACTTTCTTCAACAAAGTGGTGCAGACGGCTATATTTCTAAACCAGTAGTCGATCATGAAGCATTTATTCATCAAATCGTTTCTTTAATCAATAAGACATAATCTGAAATTTTGCAATCAAGCTTAATCGATCTTTTTTTGCTGTGAACTCTATCTTAGTACAATAGTTCTTTTAGTTTGCTTTTGGCAACTTTTGACATAGGACAAGATCTTTCTCTTGGCTGACTGTTAACGCAACGCCAACCCATTACTTATTGTCCTAATCTTTGGTTTGGTTGCCATAATTCAAGCAATTTTCCAATACCTGACAAACACCCTTCGCGGTGCGTTCCCAACTAAAAAGCTTGGCTCTAGCTAATCCTTGGTGACGAAGATGATTGCTTAATTCTGGATTAGTTAATATTTGATACATTCCTTGAGCAATACTATCCACACTGTAAGGATCGACATATAAGACACTATCTCCTCCAACTTCGGGAATAGATGTAACTTTAGAAGTAATTACAGGACAACCGCAAGCCATTGCTTCTAGTACAGGTAGTCCAAATCCTTCATATAAGGAAGCAAAAACTAAAGCTTGAGCCATGGAATATAGGGGAGGAAGATTTTCGCTTGGTACATAGTCAAGGAAAATAATGCGATCTTTAGCAGCAAGTTTAGCGGTTTGACGCTCAATTTCGGGATAAAAAAACTGTCTTTTTTCCTGTAATCACAAACTGATAATCTGTGAGAGGTAAACTGTCAAAAGCTTCCAGACAGCGAGCCAAATTTTTATAAAAGCGCATATCTCCCACGTAAAGCAGATATTTATCCAAGCCGTATTGCTGAAGAATTGTAGGCTCGGCTTGAGGATAAAACAAATCCTGAGTATAGCCGTTGTAAACTACATTAATCGAGTCTGGATTAAGCCGATAGTTTTTGACAATATCTTGCTTAGTATATTCAGAGACGCAGATAATGCCTTGAGATTGTTTTAGTAAAAAAGGTAGAGCGTAAAGATAGTAATATTTCCACTTAGGACTTAGTTCGGGATACTGTAGGGGAATTAAATCATGAACAGTTACTATCTGCGGAATACAAGGAAAAAAAATGCCTTCAGCTACGGGAGAAAAAAATAGGTCGGCTTGCTGACGCTTAAGCTGTTGATTTAATGCGGTTTGATACCAAAGAATTCGCTTAATGTGTCCTGAAAAACCGCGATCGGGAGACAATGAGGGATCTACAGGGATAACCTGCTTTGGATATTGAGATTTAAAGCAATCTGCATGGGAATATAACTGAAAATCAAACTGGTGTTGGCGGTGTTGGCTAAGTATACCTGTTGGATCTGGTTCATCTTTATTCATTAATTTAGCAATTAAGTTCTGATTCACTACCCCCAAGCCACTACCTTGTTCTTGAAGATAAGTTCCGTTGATGGCAATCTTTGGTAGCTTGGACATTAGTGATTACTAACTTACTAATATTTTAGTGGTGGGCATCAAAAAGATTAAAAATTTTGCCGTGCAGTTGGCTTGATTACCCACCCTACTATTGCTCATTGCTCATTGCTCATTGCTCATTGCTCACTGCGATCGCATATTCTTTAAATCGCTCTAGATCAGCCATTACTGTAGACTCAACTATATCACCGATTAAACTATCCATCAGCTTGCCAATAATCCCTGGAACGGCATAAGCAAAAGACATTTTGACAATACAGCTATCTTTGCGATCGTAAAAGCGAATAGCACCTTTGTTAGGTAAACCATCTACAGATTGCCATTCAATTATTTGCTCGGGAACAACCTGAACAATACGAGACAACCAAGTAAAGTTAAAACCACCAGTAGCTAGTTTCCAGCGCGACAATTCGGGGTTTTCTTCTAAGATTTTGACCGACTCGATCCATTTCATCCAGATTGTCATCTGTTCAAGATCTGACCATAAACTCCAGGCTAATTCAATGGTTACGGGGACTTCAATTTGGACGGTATGTTCTAGCCAGTCAGTCATGGTGCTTCTCCTTTAAAGATTGTCTGAAAATTGTCGGGTGGGCTATACCCAGTGTTTAATTATCTAATGTTTCAGCAATAATAAGGTTCACCGATTTATCTAAAGTTGCGATCGCATTATACAGCGATCGCTTTTAATTGTTCAGCATGGGCTAATATTACTTTGGCGGCCTGTTTTCCTGATAGAGTAGCACCTTCCATACTATCGATATAATCTTGCTGAGTATAGCTACCAGCCAAAAAGAAATTATCTACAGGAGTTTGCTGGGGTGGACGATAGGGATCCATTCCTGGCGCTTCTCGATAGAGAGATTCTGCTAGCTTAACTACGCTGTACCAAGTCATGTTTAATTCTCTAGAAGAAGGAAATAGCTTGTGTACCTGCGCCAGTATTTGATGAGCAATATCTTCGTTCTTTTGTTTAATGAAAGGATCACCTGGGGTTAAGACTAACTGAAGTAATGACCCCTCTCCTGGCTTGTAGTAATCTGCTGGACTAGTTAAGGCTAAATCGGCGAAGCAAGAAAAGTCCGCATCAGGAGTATAGAGTAGATTATCAATGCCTGCTGCTTGTTGTAATTGCTGGCGATTTTTTGCATCATTTAATTCTGTTACCCAACCGTCAAAACGCAACTGCACTGTGGCAACGGGAACTGCATCTAGCTTGTAGATATTATCGAATTCTGGCCATTTACGCCAAGCTTGAGGAATTACTTTCTTAATTCCAGGAACGTCACAGGCACAGACATAGGCATCCGCTCGGATAGTTTCTGTAGTTTCGCCATTGTTCACCACAATTCCTGTAACTTTCGTGGTGTCGCCCAAATCTTCAAATAAAATTTCTTTAACCCGATGACGAGTATGAATTTTCGTTCCCCGCGCTTCTAAATAATCGACAATTGGCTTATGGAGATACTCACTAGGAGAGCCTTCTAACATTCTTAAAACAGAAGCTTCAGTTTTAGTAGCGAAAAACTGAAAAATAGTTAACATACAGCGAGCAGAAATATTCTCTGTGTCAATAAAGCCTAAAGCATAGGCAATCGGATCCCACATCTTTCTCAAGCTGCCGTTGTTGCCCCCATGACGACGAAACCAGTCCGCAAAGCTAATCGAATCGAGATCGCGAATCGTTTTCATTGCCCCTTCTGGGTCAATTAAAGCTCTGACAATCGGACTTGTACCCAAAGCTAGAGAGTTCGCTGCCTTATCAACCGTTGAGAGTTGGGAAGTAGTGAAAAAAGCCTTCAAACCGTTGAAGGGTGCGCCAGTTAGAAAGCGAAAATCCAGCTCACCGATTCTCCCCCCTTCGTTTACAAAAGTGTGGGTATGCTGCTTAAGACGCAGGTTATCCAATGCACCTACCTTTGCCATCAAGCCAAACAAATTATAGTAGCAGCCAAAGAAGACGTGCAATCCCATTTCTAGATGATTACCATCTTTATCTATCCAGCTACCAACTTTGCCTCCCACAAACGGGCGAGCTTCAAATATTTCTATCTCAGCACCCGCATCAACTAAATCAATAGCTGTTGCCATGCCTGCTAATCCTGCACCAACAATTGCTACGCGCATTAAATTTCTGATTTTCCGACAGCGATTACTTTACATCTTTACATATTGTAAGATAAATCACTGCCCTTCTTAATTCTCTTCGCCAAATGTTTTCAGCCGTGTGAAAAAAGAAGACACATCAGGTAAAGGAATAAACTGATGAATGATCTTAGTTCCTGCCGTAAAATCTGACCACATAGGATTGTAAGATAGTCCCCAATTAGAAATCAGCGATACAGTTGAACGTGAGTTTGCTGGATTATTAACCGCTGTTTTTAAATTTAGGCGATTTTTCTCTTTGGTGGCAGTTGCCGTCTGATGTTCTGATAGTTCTGCTGGAGCTGATATCTCAGATTTGGGCTGATATAAACTAATCGTGTTAGATTCAAAAGGGCTGGCACTTAAGTCTGACAAATCGCAAAGATGCTTGGGCAATTTACGGCAGATCAATCGTTCAAATTCATAAGTGAAATGAGGATTAGGGGTGCCGATACGCAGCCAAACATTTAAAATTTGCTCAATTGAGATTGCTTTATAACGTCCTAAGTAGAGCGCTTCGATAGTCGCCAATCTAATCCAGTTAGCATGATACATATCTAGCCAATACTCTAGTAGTTTTTCGGCATGTTCGCGCCCTAAATCAAAGGCATAACTATCAATCAAAGAGCGAGCTTGTGCCAAGGATAAATCTTGAGTTAGTTCATTCATTGATTTAATGGTTAATAAAGGTTGCTTAAAAATACAGATGTTTTTAATTCGAGAAACTTAAAGTCAAGTCAGAAGTAAAACTTCGATCTATTCTAACGACTAAATTAAAATACATCTATGATTTGGCGATCGCATTTAATCTAGTTATCAACTAGAATGCTTATTTAAGTTAAGCGATTTATTTCAGCCTTATTTTGCCCAAAAATTCTAGTTAAATTAGCATAGTCTTAAAATCAATTAATAAAGTATGTTTTGATACCAAAAGTTAAGGAGCGTAATATCAGGATGCTACGTCCTAATTAATACTTCTTATTGCCTCCAATAAACCTCTGGCTTTATTTAAAGTTTCTTGATACTCCGATTCAGCAACAGAGTCAGCCACCATCCCTGCCCCTGACTGAACTGAAACCAGACATTGATTGTCTTGATAAGGGCGAACAATCATCGTACGAATGGTGATCGCAGTATTTAGCTGTCCTTCAAAGTCATAATAGCCGTATACTCCAGAATAAGGACCACGTCTTTCTGACTCTAGTTCATGAATAATTTCCATTGCCCTAATTTTTGGTGCGCCACTAACCGTCCCCGCAGGAAAACAGGCTTTTAATAAATCCCAAGCAGTTTTATCAGGTTCAATTTCTCCCACTACATTGCTGACAATGTGCATTACATGAGAATAGCGCTCGATCACCATTAATTCATCTACCGTGACGCTACCCTTAACGCAAACTCGCCCCAGATCATTGCGTCCGAGATCCACGAGCATAATATGTTCGGCAATTTCTTTGGGGTCAGCTAACAAGTCTGCTGCATAAGCCCGATCTTCTTGCTCAGTTTTTCCTCGGGGGCGAGTACCCGCAATGGGCCGCAGGGTAGCAGTGAGTTTGCCATTTTCTTTTAGATCCGCCTTAACCATCACTTCGGGAGACGACCCAATTAACTGCCAGTCGCCAAACTGATAGTAGCTCATATAGGGAGAAGGATTAACTAACCGTAGGGAGCGATACAAATTAAAGGGATGTCCTTTATAAACAGTAGAAAGTTTTTGAGATAGAACTGCCTGAAAAATATCCCCTGCATGAATATACTCTTTTACTTTATTGACGTTAGCGCAAAACAGTTCCTTATCCGTATTGCTACAGTAAACTATCCCGCCATCTTCTGATGAACTAGCTTGATGGGGATTCCAAGCTAATACTTTTGCTTCGATGGGTAAAGGTAACTGAAGCTTAAGTATCAATTTTGTTACGCGATCGCCAGCCACCTGATAAGCTTGTTCTATGGTTTGATGATCATCTCGTAAGTCGGCATAGGAAATTGCCCAGATTTTGCGCTTCACCTGGTCAAAAATAATTACATTATCTACCTGCATCCAGACTCCATCGGGCAAGTCTTCAGGTTGAAGTTCTTGAACGGGAACTCGTGGTTCAATCCAGCGAATTAACTCATAACCCCAAACCCCAAATAATCCCCCAATACCAGGAGGAAGTTCTGGTAGCTTGACAGGTTTAATCGATTCAAGACATTGATTACAAATCTCAAAAGGATTGCCTTTAAATGTGTCAATCGACCCATCTCGGTGAGTCTGAGTAGTTGTTTCGCCTCTAGCTTCTAATACCCACATGGGGTCGCAGCCTAAAAAACTATAGCGACCCAATTTTTCTTCTCCCTCAACCGATTCTAAAAGAAAGTTGTAAGGTTGACCCGCACATACTTTATACCAAGCCGACACAGGTGTTTCCAAATCAGCAACCAATTCTTGATATACAGGAATAAAATTACCTCGTTGCGCTAGTTCAGTAAACTGCTCTAAATTGGGAAAAATCATATTAGAGTAAGTAGAAAAAAAGGACTGATATATCTCTAAAAAGCTGATGGCTAAAACAGTATTACTAGCAGTTGCATATTTAAACTAGCAACATCAAAAACTTCCATAAAAAAGAAGGATAAGTCAGAAACATAATTTGTTTTTGCTCGATCCTTCTTAAGGTTATCTGCTTGCTGGCTATACCTCGTAAGGTGCTTTCCCAGAAAACTTAATTGTAGCTGGCTGAGGGTTTTGACCAATTCTACGGTCTTTTGTACCGTGATATTCCCTGCCCTCGTTTACTTTCTCTGGGAAAACGCCATCCGCAGGATGGAGATATTGAATTTCTCCGCTGGGAAAGATGCGATAGACTTTGTAGTCTTGAATTTTTGGCTTGAATTTATTACGGAATTGCGCTCCTAAAGCTAGACATTGTTCTTTGCGCGCTAAATAAAGCAGGTTCTCTCCTTCATTCATAATCGCTGCACCACCAGTAGGCATTTCAAAGACTTGCTCTTTATTGCTTGTCCAAGTGATCGCGTATTTTTCCTCTACTTCTGCTTTGGTTAGTAAGCCACCTGTGCTACCACCAAACTGGGGAGTCTTCCCCGAAAGCTTCATTGTTTCTGCCATGTTAATAAAAATCCTCAATTAAAGGTATTTAGCGCATCCTATCATTCGCTTCGGGACAATATAATCACTGTGTCAAAAACTGTAACAGTTTGTAGCAGCGCGAACTCGCAGCACTTGAAAATGATTTTGAGTGACCGAGTTAGTTCTGTTACTTTTTGTTACGCTTGATGCTTTTTTGATATTTGGCAGAAAGAGAATTTTTGGGTGGTGATTTATGTTTGCTTGCTTTGAGGGGAATAGTAAAGTGAAAGATACTACCTTGGTCTTTGCCTGGGGATTCTGCCCAGATTTCGCCCCCCCAGTTTTTTACCACCTGGCGACAGATTGCCAAACCCAAGCCTGTTCCTCCTGCACTACGACGTAAAGCCCCTTCTTCCTGATAGAAGCGATCAAAAACGGTTTCTAAGCTGCCCGTTTCAATCCCTCTACCTGTATCAGAAACTGTTACCTCCAGGCTTTTACCACCATCAGCTTTAACGGCGATCGCAATTGTGCCATCAGCTTGAGTAAATTTGCAGGCATTATCTAGTAGCTTGGCTAATACTTCTACCAGCCATTCACCGTCAATTTCAATCAGAGGCAGATCTCCAGGGGAAGTGAGGTTTTTGATTTGAGGCATGGACTGTTCTAACTTACGCGCCTTAACATTACTGATTGCCAAGTCAATACATTCGCTAATCGATAAAGTTTCGATATTCCATTCCACTCCACCTCCTTCTAGCCGAGAGAGAGTAAGAAAATCTTGCACTAAGTTACGCATCCTTTCGGCATCTTTAAGGGCTGTATCCAGCATAATCTGGCTCAATTCCGATGCCATATCTGGTTCGCTAGCCAGACTTTCCAAACACACTTGGATCGTGGACAGGGGAGTACGTAGCTCATGACCGACGATCGCCACCAAATTAGAACGAGTGCGGTCCAAGGCTTCTAGCTGCTCGTTGAGGTCTTCCAAGTCAGCATAGGCTTCTGCTTGAATCAGTGCCACCCCAACCTGAGTGGCGATCGCGTTTACAAGGGCAACATCGTCTGGTTTCCAAGCAATTGGTTCACTAGCACAATGATGAAGTTCCATTACCCCTAATAATTTACCCTGGTAAAAAATTGGCACTAGTAGACAGGAGGAAATAGAATAATTTTGAATTAAATTCTGAAAAAACTCTCCTGTGCCTCGCTCCCAAGCTACTGTAGTCAGACGCTCATCTTCAAAAGTATTATCAACCCTAACTGTTTCGGTAGTAGCGATCGCTTCTTCAAATAAAGGATTATTAGCTAACTGCCACTTTTGCCCTTTAACCGACTTAATCCCAGGACTAGTAAATTCTCGGTCAATAGTAGCTACCTCGTCATTTTCATGACAACGATAGATAATACAGCGACAGACTTCGATCCCCTCTCCTAGTTTTTGTACCGCTACCTGCAAAATTTGCTTAGTATTGAGCGATCGTCTCACCGCATCAGTGACCGAATTTAATAGTTGTTCTTTTTGCTGCTTAACTGCCAAAGATTTATTGGCCTTGAGTAATTTATATTGGCTAGCCTGAAGATAAGTTACTAATCTTTGCACAAAGGGATCGGGATTGGCTAGGGGAGACTCAATTTGAACTGTAGCCTGAGTTATTGATGAATCGGTAATATATAAATCAAGGGCTTGAGCAATCTTATCTGCTAACTCTGGTCGATATACAGCAATCCTTGACAGCATTATTTTGCCAGCCTTCATCGTTACGGAGCGATCAAAAGTCCAGATGCCTTCAAAGCGACGATTCGTATCCATTGCCGAGACGTATTTATTCTCAGTGGCGGGAACATTTCGCTCACGGCAAATTAAGCAGCTAGCATAGTGCTGTCCAACAATTACCAAATGCCACTCTTGAGCCAGGGCATCATCAGGTCGAAAGGCAATGGTTTCATAGTCCCCAGAGCTGTTACTAAAGTCTGTTTCTGGAGCAGCTAAAACATATACTTGAGAGGACTTCTGGGCAATCCGCCGATAACGATGAGATTCTTGACGATAAAAACGCTCTCTTTGAAAGCTAGCAATTACTAAAGGCGTATCAAAATCATTTAATACCAGATCCTCCATCGCATGAGATAGGGCGGTCAAGGAAGACTTAAAGTACATTTGCGGTCGCCAGCCTGTGCAATTATCAAGCAACTGCTGCACCACAGATTTAGAAATACTCATCTATAAAATTTTTAGTTAAAAACCACTCCCGCAAAAATCATGCTAGCTCCCTTAATCTCAAGAGAGGAAAATGGGCGAAGAAAACTGCCCTATTCCAATATCCTACAAAAAACTTGTTACCTTGCTACTATTGGCAATTATAATTCGCAACAATCAACCTAATTTGGCAAAAGCTGACATAAACTCTAAATTAAATTAATATCTGTCATTAAGCGCCTCTACAAATAATCAATATTAAGTATGTTTGATCGTTTTCGACCCACCCTAACAGGAATTGCTGCCACTCTACTCTGGGCGATCGCTTCCCCTGCGAAAGCTTTAGAGGTCAAGATTTATCCGCAAACGCCTCAGTTAGGAGATACGATTTCAGTACTGGTCAAGAACGACGATCCCAGTAATACCCCAACTGTTACAGTCAATCAACAAAAATTACCCTTGTTTAAAAACAACGACCAATATCGCGCTTTCATTCCGACTTCACCTCTCAATTCCCCAGGGAAAATGACGGTAGAGGTGCAGGGAGACAATAGCACCAAAAACATTGGAGTCTGGTTGAAAAATCGAGTTTTTCCCGTACAGCGAATCACCTTAACTGGCAGTGCTGCTCGCCCAGCAACTCAACTAGAATTAGATCGGGTTGGGGCATTCAAAAAATTGGTGACTCCACAAAAATTTTGGCAAGGAGCTTTTTTGCGTCCCAACGCCAGTCGCATTTCGACAGGATTTGGTGTTCGTCGTTACTACAATAATGTTTTTGCGGAAGATTACTATCATAAAGGTGTTGACTATGCTGGGGGATATGGCTCTCCAGTAGTTGCTCCCGCAGCAGGTCAAGTTCGCCTCGTTGGTCGAGAAGATGAAGGCTTTCACGTTCACGGTAATATCATTGGGATCGATCACGGACAAGGGGTATTAAGTATCTTTATGCATCTCCAAGATCTTGAAGTTAAAGAAGGAGAAATGGTCAAAGCAGGGCAGCGCATTGGCACAATTGGTGATACTGGAGCTTCCGCAGGGCCTCACCTACATTGGGGTCTATATGTTAACCAGGTGTCGGTAGACCCTGTACCCTGGCGGTTTGGGGCGATAGACTAGATCTGCCTATTTTCAAGACAGTAATAATCACTACTACGTACAGGAAGTGAGATTTTGAGCTAAATATTGTTCCGATTCAGGAAAATAGAGATTAAGATAGTGCGGAGGATTGGTTCGATTTTGCCTTTATCTATCACTATCTAAATTTTAATTATGGGAATTAATTCAATCGTTGAACAAGCTTTACGGGATGGCTTTCTTACCCCTAGCATGGAGGCTGAGGTAGGCAAAATTTGTGATACGGCAGCAGAATTATCAGTAGAAGAATACATGGCTTTAGATAAACTCATGGGTTTTCTGCTGACAGGAGAAGTGGTAGCTATGCCTCGTAAACAGTTTATTAACGTCATGGAAGAATTAGTTCTCAGTGAAGCTATCACCCGCGTAGCAGAAATTGAACAAACCAGTGATTCTTCTCTAGATGTAGGGGATATTGCTGCTTATGCTCTTAATCGTTTACCCCCTTTGTATGCCACTACCGAAGAAGGGGCTAGCTATCAGCGTCAAAGAGCTAGACAAGAGCTACAAAATCTAATTCAAAAACAGATCACCGAAGCGATCGCTCGCTATTTGGATCGACCAGAATTTTTTCCTGAAAGACAGGCAATTAGCAACAAAAACGATTCTAAAGTGGCAAGTCAACTCAGCAGTTTGTTAAAAGACTATGCCCCCAGCTATGAACAAAATAGCAATTTACCCTAATTTTTTGCTCCCGATTTAGGATCTAGGATCACCGAATCAACTCCCTGGGAACTTTCATGGTTATTTTTTAGTCTAAAAACCACATCCAGAAAGTCTATACTGAGGTTAATTAAGTACATGAGTCTATCTCTTTCTGCATCCTGGTCAAAAGCTAAGATGAGCAATCAAAGCTCAGTGTCTCCTGAAAAACTTTCTAATTACGAGCTTATTGTTTTTGCCAAGCAGATGACCAGCCAGACAAGGCAGCTTTTGCGGAATTGCTGAGAAGATATCAGTCTCATCTCAATCGCCTATTTTATCATTTAGCTCCAGATTGGCAAGAACGAGCCGATTTAGCCCAAGAAGTCTGGATTCGAGTCTATCGCAACCTTCACCGTTTACAAGAACCTACTAAATTTCGTGGTTGGTTAAGCCGCATCGCCACTAATCTTTTTTACGATGAGTTACGCAAGCGCAAGCGTGTCAATCCTCCCTTGTCTTTAGACGCACCTCGATATATTGACGATGGAGAGATGAGTTGGGAGCTTCCTGATGATGCCCCTAGCCCCAGCGATGATCTGGCAACTCAAGAGTTCTACGAGCATTTACGGACAGCAATATCTCAACTTCCTGAAACTTTTAGAACTACAATTGTCTTGCGAGAAATTGAAGGGCTGCCCTATGAAGAAATCGCCGAAATGACAGGAGTATCTTTAGGAACAGTCAAATCCAGAATTGCCAGGGCTAGATTAAAACTTCAATCAGTATTGCAAAAATATCTTGATGAAGAGTAGATTAGTAAACATAAGCGGATGACAAATAGTTTCAATAAAATCAATTCAATCAAATTGAATTTAAATTTTGGGCTGTTTATCAATTAAAGATACTGTTGATTCAGTTAAATATTAGTTAAATATTATTTTTTACATTTTTTGATAGCGGTGATGCCAAAATGACATCCAAATTTGAAGATTTAAAACCTGGTAATATGGTTAGCCTAAACCACCTGGAATTACCTAGCGATAGTTTTGAGCTACTTAGTGCTTATCTTGATGGGGAGCTATCGCCAACCCAAAGACATCAAGTACAAACCTGGATTGATCGAGATCCTCAAATGAAAGCTCTTTATACCGAACTATTGGCTTTACAGAGTCAAATACAGAGTTTAGAAGCACCTCCTAACCAAAAAACAGTAGGAGAAATTACAGAGCAAGTATTTCAATCTCTAGATCGTCAGCGTCGTCAGCGTAGACTGGTGCTGGGGGGAAGCGCGATCGCTGCATCTTGTTTGGCTACTATTACAAGCCTGATTATAGGAATTATGCCCTCAGGTTTAAAAGTGGCTAACTCTCCAAGCTCAAGCGAAAATTTAGCTGATAGCGTCATGCTAGCTGTAGCTTTAAACAAGCCCGCCATTAACATTCCCAACTCGGTTAACGGTTACAATATAGAACAGTCACGCTCTCCAAAAATAAGATTTAGCTATTCTTTCAATTTCAGCATCCCAAAAGGAGGCATTAGAGATTTTGCAGGGTTACAGATCGTTATTTGCTGAAAATTTGCATAATTTAAATCCAAACTAGCGCTATTCAAACTATTATTATTTACCTGCTCAAGACTGTAGTTCGTAGGCAAATCTGTAGGTAAATTGCTTAGATTGTTCACCTGAGCAAAATCTTGCGTGCAGGCAGAAGAAGCAAGAATTTGTGGTTCAAACACAATTTCATTGTTATTTGACATAACAGAAGAATAATAGCGATCTCTGTCCATACCGACAAAATAAGTTTTCTTCCCAGCCTTAGCCTGAAAAATATTGCCTCGAACCAAAGCTTCAGCAGGAACTAATAAATTATCATTAGCATTTAGCTTAGATTGACGATAATAATAAAACTTTTTACCCACCTGGCAAATGTTTATGTGGTAGTTATTTGTTTCAAACGTATATACGTTTTGATAAGCATTATTAATATTGCGACATTCAGCTCTTGTGACTATACTGTCAGCAACATTAGATGATTGTCCACTCCAAAAAGAGGAGGTGATAAGTAATAGTAGCGTATTTTGTTTACACCAATTAATCATGGCAAAGCTAAGTTTTGAGACAAAAAATTGTCTTAATATTTATTAAAGAATTAAACAAATATTCTGACTCGTTCTCAACATTATCAAGATGAGAATAGTCAGCCGTTAGTCTTATTTATATTTCTCTAGTTTAAACTCAAACAGTTAAGAGTTAGACAAGGCTACAATATGCGGTCACAATATTTATTTATGTAAGCGCAGTTAACTACTAGTTCGATTCGCGGTCAAAAATTAATTGGTTTGATTCATTGGTCAGAATCCCACCCAAAGGCTTTTAGTAAACGAATACCCTAAACGTAAAAATTCTTAATAGCAATTGCCATTAATTCAGTTTACGCTAACAAACTAGGTAGTTTTTGAATCTTTGGCTACAAAATAAAATCGGTACATTAATCATAAAAATAAGGAATTTAGTATGAGCGTTAATTTAGCCACAATGTTGCGCGAAGGGACAAAAAAGTCTCACACCATGGCAGAAAACGTTGGTTTTGTGAAATGTTTTCTCAAAGGAGTAGTCGAAAAAAAATCTTATCGCAAGCTAGTGACTAGTCTTTATTTCGTCTATTCGGCAATGGAAGAAGAGATGGAGCGACTAAAAGACCATCCTGTCTTGTCTAAAATTTATTTTTCTGAACTAAACCGTAAACAAAGTTTGGAACAAGATTTACACTTTTATTACGGTGCTAACTGGCGCGAAGAAGCAAAAAATACCAAAGCAGGTAAAGCTTATGTGGCGCGTATTCGCGAGATAGCTCAAACAGAACCTGAATTACTAGTAGCTCATTGCTATACTCGTTACTTGGGTGACTTGTCTGGTGGGCAAATTCTGAAGAAGATAGCTCAAAAAGCAATGAACCTTAACGATGGTGAGGGAACAGCTTTTTATGAGTTCAAGGATATTTCTGACGAGAAAGCTTTTAAAGCTAAGTATCGTGCAGCAATGGATGAGCTACCTATCGATCAGGCTACCGCCGAGAAAATTGTTGATGAAGCTAATGCAGCTTTTGGCAAAAACATGGAATTGTTCCAAGAACTTGAGGGTAACTTGGTCAAGGCAATTGGCGTAATGCTGTTTAATACTTTAACTCGTCGCCGTACTCGTGGCAGCACAGAATTGGTTACAGCTGAGTAAGCGAGCAATAAATTGCGCAAATCAAGTTTAAAATGCTTGAATCACTGATTTGTAGGTAAAACTAAAGATATCAAAGCTAGTTGCTGCACTGGGGATTTAAGCTATACAGAGATTAATATAAACAAAAACAATCCTGAAAGTTGGGTTGCGGTTAAAGCTAGGTTTAGACTTAACTTAATCGCTTACTGACTCTCAGGATTGTCTGCTATTGAGGAAAATTATTTCAGTTTAAATTTTAAACTTTAGTTAGATTATTACTGGTGTAGGTATCCAAAGGAAAAGCAGGGATGCGATTGCCGTGATCGGTGTCTTGTCCTGTAAAGGATTTAGCCAATAGTTCGAAGGATTCAGATTTTAGGTTGCGCTCGTGAATGGGTTTGGTTTGTTCTCCACGAAAATAAGCTTGAGTACCAATTACTGCTGCTGCTGTCCAACCAATTAAGATTACTGCAATTAATAAGGTTGTCATGACTGACCTCTATTTATATAAGTTTTGTATCCGTATATAAAATAATGTAACAAAAACTTGATTTATAGACAAGATGTCAAACTTACGGTTTTCACTACTAACAATGAATAAAACCGTAAGTTTAAGTCAAACAAAAGTTGCGATCGCTTCCAGACCATTAAAGATAACGTCAGTTCGGGTTAGGATAATTGATCGACGCTATGATGTGATGCGCTGCTCGTCAATCTCGTTCCAAATCAGTTTAGCAGCACCCAACATGCCTGCTTGATTACCCAATTGAGCAGGAAGCAACTGTAAGCCAACACGAGAAGGAGAGACAACTCGTTGCTCGATTTCAGCTAAAGTACTGGGTAGAAAAAATTCACAACTGGCACTAATTCCCCCGCCAATAATGATCGCTTCAGGGGTTAAGACGTAAACTAGGCTAGCAAGTCCTGCACCCAAAACCCTGCCATAGTCCTGCCAAAATTCAATCGCTGCGGGATCTCCTGCTTGAGCTAACTGTCCCATGGCTGAGGGTTCTTTAGCTGTTTGGCGCAGAATTGAACCAATAGAAGCATACTGCTCCAATGAACCTTGGTTACCACTACGACAGGGATAACCATCAGGATTTAAGGTGATTAAACCCAATTCCCCTGCTGCACCATCACGACCTGTAAACAATTCTCCGTTGAGGAAAATTCCACCGCCGACACCAGTTCCCAAAGTCAACAAAATAAAATCTTTAAATGCTCTGCCTGCGCCTAACCAAGCTTCGCCGATCGCAGCACAGTTAGCATCATTTTCTAAGACAGTAGGCAATCCTGTATGCGCCTCTAGCCAGTCAGCAACGGGAAGATCATCCCAACCAGGTAGATTAATTGATTTTCTGGCAATACGTCGGGCTTTATCTGTCGGGCCAGGCATCCCTAAACCGATCGCCTGACAGGTATGATTTAGATTAAGCTGTTTAACTCCTTGAGCGATCGCCTTTACTACAGGTTGCGGATTGGCAGGTTGTGGAGTGGGCAGAGAAATTGTTTCCAAACAAGTGCCATCCTGTAAGAAACGCCCCAGTTTAATTGCTGTTCCCCCTAAATCTATGCCTATTACTTGATCACTCATTTGCTTCAATACTGATCTTAAATTAACCTAATAGTTAGTTGTACAGCTTTTTCGGGCAAGATTGAACTATAGAGTATTAGTGCTTAATTATCTGTAATTAGTTGAGCTAGATAAATTGCCTTTAGGAGTTAAAGATTAACTATGAAACCTTTAAGTGTAGGAAATGTTGTCAGCGCTGGGTTAAGAATTTATCGTGATAATTTTAAACAGTATTTCAAGTTAGCGTTTTTAGGATATTTGTGGATCTTAGTCCCAGTTTATGGCTGGGCTAAATATTCAGCTATGATGGGCATGATTGCCCGTTTAGCATATCAAGAAGTTACCGAACAGCCAGAAACAACAAGGGATGCACAACGTCATGTCAAGCCAAAAATGTGGGATTTTTTAGTTGCAGGCATCTTAGTTGGTCTAATCTTATTTGTGGCTATAATTCCTTTCTCCATCATCATTGGTCTGGTGGGGGTAATGGCAGGTTTTATTTTTGACCAAAATTCGGCAATTGGCATGGTAGCAGGTGTCTTACTAATTATTGTTGCGTTGCTGTTATTTGTATTTGGCTTGTTATGGCTTATTTCTCGGTTGTTTTTGGTAGAGTTGCCTTTGGCGGTAGAAGAAAATGTAACTGCCACAAGTACTATTAAGAGAAGCTGGAACTTAACTAAAGGTTCTGTTGGTCGAATTCAATTAATCGTCTTAATCGGATTTTTGATTAGTTTACCAATTCTTTTAGTAACTAATATAGCCAGCCTAATTTTCCAAACGTTGATTGGCGCAGGATTGGAGAATGCCCCCAGTCTTGCAGCTATCGGCACAATATTATACTTACTGCTAGCTTTTGCAGGAGGAGCCTTAATGATTCCTTTCTGGCAAGCAATTAAGGGGGTAATTTATTACGATCTACGCTTACGCCGTGAAGGCATGGATATTGACTTAAAAAAATAAGAAAATAAATTTTTGGTTTAGTTTTCCTCATCTTGTCGATCTTTTTCGAGCTTATCTAGCTTAAAGGTAGGTGGTATTGCTTCTGGCTGAGGAGGATTGAGTCTGATTTGCCAAATCTTAATTTCTTTTTGGGCGGGAATATAGCTGTCTGTACCAGAAGGAACTTGTCGGGCGATCGCGATCGCCCGCTCAAGAGAATCATCAGCAGCTTGTCTAGCAATAGCAAGAATTTGCTCCGACCATTCGTTAATATCCTGTACCATCTGAAATCCAACTGAACTATTAGTAGAGCCTTGTCTAGCAGTTCTAATGGCTCTGGCTAGAGCTTCTGGCGTACCCTGACTGGCTAATTCTGTAGCTTCCCGTAGATATCTTTGCCCGTCTATTTCCTGTTGCCAAGTGACAATTCTGCTTTGAGCTTCGGAGTATAAAGATCTGCCTGAACCAATTCTTTTAGCTGAAGCAATGGCTGCGGGATAATTATTGGCATTGGCAAAAGACTCCGCTTGATCCAAAATTGGTCGATCTTCAACCCGCTGAATACTAGCTTGCCAAGATCTAACATCTTGTTGAGCTTCATCATATAGAGGGCTGTTGCTGGTAATCAATCGGGCTTCAGCGATCGCTCTACGCCAAGCATTGACATTATTGCCATAGGACAATTCTCTTGCTCTGCTTAAAATAGGTTGATCTTCAATCGTCTGGATTTGCCCGCGCCAACCAGCTATTGCTTTACGGGCATCACCATAGCGAGGATTACCACTGGGGATCAATTCTGCTTCGGCGATCGCTTCCCTGAGATTAGGAATCGTCTCTACTCTGGCTAAATCTCTGGCTTTGGATAGATGAACAATATCTTTAGTTTCTAGCTTCCAGCGGTTTTGTAGATTTTGACCTAATTGATAATATTCACTATTTTTGTTTAATTTTTTAATTTCTTCAATTGCTTCTTCCATGCCAAATACCGTATCCAGTTTAGCGCTAGAGCCTGCATTGGCTAATATCTGCCAATCTTGATTACGCTTTTCTAGCTTGATGCTTTTGGGAACACGCCCTGTTACCCGAAGTAGTTCTTGCCATTCTTGGCGTTCAATCAACCGCTCAACAATAGCAACTAGTTTTTCTTTGGCTTGAGCGATAACTTCTTGAGCCTGTTGATAAGCATAGCTATTTTGCTTAATATCATCTGCTTTATCAATCGCTAGAAGCAAATCATCAATGCTGCCATTAGAAACTTGAGTCTGCGCTTTGGTGATGCTGGCGTTTTCTTCTTGAGCAATGTTAATATGATCGACGCTTTCTTCATATTTGGTCGTTGCCCAGTATTCATTAGAGCTATCTGTCAGACGAACCGCCCAGGTGAATGCACCGTTCCAATCAGCTTCCCGCAGCTTTTGCTCTACCTGTTGATAAATTTCTTCTGCCTCTGACCAAATCGATTTCCACTGCTTAATTTTCGTTTCAACGAGTTTCTTTGCCGAGACATTGCCAGGAATTCTTCGGGCAGTGGCGATCGCTGTATCTAGTTTTCCCGCTTGAAACTGAGCCTCTCCCAATTCCAAAATTGAAGTTGCCCATCGGTCAATATTGCGGTCAATTTCTGGTCTGAGAGGATGGTCTTTAGGTAAATCTGCCACCAATTTGATAGCTGAAAGTAAACCTTCGAGTTCTTTATCTTCAGCAGCGGATTGAGCGCAGTAGAGACGCACTGAGGCTGAGGCAAACGGCCAAAAGACTTTATTACAGCTTTGGGTCTTTGGTAGTTTAAGCAGCATTGAGGTGGCACTATAGCCAATAGCCCCAGAACACAATACCAGCAGAATACCCCAAATTTGCCAAATCTGCCAAAACGGTTTTCTAGGACGTTTAACTTGAGTAATTGATTGACGAGTCGTAGGCATCCGGCTTTGAGCAGTCACTGGAATCAAAACATTCTCAGAAAAATCTGGCAGATCGCTCTTTAAATCCGACCTTAACAGTTTTTCACTCTTTACTTTGCGCTCTGAGTCTTTGCCTGTTGCATCTGAGCCAGAGTTTTGTGGTTCTTGATTTATCGCCATAAATTATCTGAATGTGATGCCAGTAACTTTAGGTTTGATTTACCCATCGTAACGGTTAAATCGTAACTTATCTTATCACCTGATTTTGTTGAGTATATATCGTGGATGCGTCAAGTCAATGAAGTTTTGCTCAAGGACATATCTTTAGCTCTTGAGTCTAAACCATGCAACCAATTGATTCGATCATTACAGTTTTTTACATTCAATTTGCAATTGGCTTTTAGATGATCAACCGATTGTAAAGGTAATTTTCTTAAAGTCAAACCTTTTAAGTTAACTTTTATTCACTTTTTAAGTCAGCAATTAGCTGAGTTAGTTGTGCTTCATCAGCTTGATAGATTTCTCCACAAAATTGACAAATTGCTTCTGCACCTTCATCTTTTTCAATCATGTCTTGTAGCTCTGCTGTTCCCAACATTTTAAGTGCGCCTAATACTCTTTTCCAAGAACAGCCACAATAAAAACTGACGGGATAAGATTCAGGAAAGATAAATAAATCTAAATCTCCCAATAACTCTCGCATCATTTCTTCTAGACTTTTACCCGCCTGCAACAAGGGCGTAAAACCAGATAATTGAGATACACGAGACTCCAATAGCTCAACTAAAGACTGATCTCTGGCTGCTTTAGGCATAATTTGCAGCAATATCCCCCCTGCTGCGGTAACGCCCATATCACCGACGAATACTCCTACTAGAAGCGCGGAAGGAGTTTGTTCAGAAGTTACTAAATAGTTGGCTACATCTTCTCCAACTTCACCAGAAACCAGATTCACGGTGCTGGAGTAGGGTTGTCCATAACCCACATCCCGAACTACGTGCAGATGGCCATTGTAACCCACGGCTTTTCCCACATCCAGCTTGCCTCGATCATTTGGCGGTAGCTCTACCCTCGGATGTTGAACATAGCCCCGTACCGTACCATCCAATCCTGCATCAGCTAAAATTGTTCCTAATGGACCATCCCCTTTAACGTGAATGTTGACCCTAGAATTCTCTTTCTTCATGCTTGAAGCTAATAATAGCCCTGATGCCATCGATCTGCCTAAAGCTGCGGTAGCAACGTAGGAGAGTTTATGTCTGCGTCTGGCTTCTTCGGTGAGGTTAGTTGTAATTACGCCAACTGCTCTGATTCCTCCATCGGCTGCCACGGCTCTAATTAATTTATCTGTCATTGGATTAAATAGGGTTAAATATTGTTGCTATGCAAGCTACAGATTATGCTAACGCGAGGAATAGGCTTTTTTCAATCTTAGGTCTAATAGTCAGTTCTCAACGTTTTTTATTACAATAATTGTTAATCCTAAGAGCCAAATTCTTGCTTTTTTATCTAGTTATTAAAAAAGATTTAATTGACTATCTATTCAATGCTAAAATCAAGAAAAATTTATTAATTTAATAAGTATTTGCTCTATTATTAAATTAAAATACTGATACTTTTTCAATCAAATAAAACTTATATCTGTAGTTAAACATAGTTTATGATTCGCGATCGCCTTGCTTTTATAATTATTTATTTTATCTTATCTAGTTTTAATACTAGGTATAGTTGGGCAGCAAACCTAAACTTATCTAAGACAAATATTATTACCGAAAAAACGTCATTTAATCAAGCAGTTATTGACCTTAAAAAAAATAGTTATGAGCTTAAATCTGCCAAGATTGCCGATCTCAGGTTAAAACCAAAGCTAAAAAAAGCTAATAGTCTTGAGCGATCGCTAAATTCAAACCCACTATCACAAGTCGATCGCTTTTGGGCTTTGGGGGGAATGACTTTAATCTCGGCAATTGCTCTATTTTTAATCTGGATTTATTTAGTAAGCCCAAGCAAAAACATGAGGCTGTC
>JAAUOU010000057.1 GCA_012034765.1 Pleurocapsaceae cyanobacterium CSU_1_1
GATCAAATCGAACAGAAATTAAAGGATTATTTCTTATCTCATCAACTTCAGACACCGCAACAGATTAAGAATACTATTCGTCATATCTGTGATTTAGTTCGGTAATCTTTGGGCGGGATGGGAGTAGTTCTGGTGTTTTTGAGAATTTTAGTTTAGATTCTTATTTGGCATACACTGCTACTAGTGCTGGTGATTACTATGTTGGTGTAAGTGATTATGCTAATTTCAGCTATGACCCCAATGTTGAAAATTCTGGTGAGGGTTTTGAGCCTACTGGAGATTACGACTTAGCAATCAGCATCTTTAATGGTATTGCTGGCACTGATCGTTCCGACAGGCTAACAGGAACAGGTGAATCAGACTACATTCAAGGATTGGGAGGTAATGACTCGCTTTCAGGAGGGGATCAAAAAGATAATCTCTTGGGTGATGCAGGTAACGATTTTATAAATGGAGGTGATGGGGATGATTTGCTTCGAGGAGGAGATGGTAATGATGTCTTGAGAAGTGGTAATGGTAACGATACTCTGGGAGGTGAAGCAGGAATCGACAGTCTATTTAGTGGACAGGGTAATGATATTTTTGTGATTGGTGATGGTCGAGATAACATCTTTGACTTTGTAGATGGATCAGACCAAATTTTATTAACCAATGGATTAACCTTTGAGGATTTGAGCATCACTGCACTTACTTCTAGTGGTAGTGGTACTATAATTTCTGGCTTTGGTAGTGAGATCGCTTATTTAACTGGAGTTTCTCCTGATCTTATTACTGCGGATGACTTTAGTTTCAGCGAAGCGATTTCACCTAATTTTAGGGCTGTGGAAGTTAATAAATGATCCATAGCTTAAATAATTAACTTTGTCTTGTTCTTTTATTTGATAAGCGATCGCCGATTATATTTTGTAACCGCGATCGCTTATGCTTGTTTTTATCGTATATATTTCGTTATTAATTTCAATTTTTTCTACACTAGATAAGAAAGAAGATATTTAGAGAGTAAATATGAACGATAATACTGCCCGCGATCGCTTTCGCGCAGCCTACGAACACCGATATACTTGGGATAGTGATTTTCCTGGCTATACAACTAAACTAGAACTGAAGCAAGGAGACGAAACCTACACGGCTGAAATCAAAGTAAACAAAGATCTAGCGGTAGAAGTCTCGGGAATTGACGACGAAAAAGTAGCAGAAAGCGTTTACAACCATATGCGAGATGTAATTACCCACCGTAAACGCAACAGCTTTGAAAATGCTCATGGTAAAAGCACTTTTACTCTGGGAGAAGAAGATCATACAGGTGCAGTCGAAATTTTAGTTAAAGGAGACTCGATGGGGTCTAACTATAAAATTCGCGGTACTGAAATCTGTCAGGTGAGTCGTGTCATGGGTCCTATGGCGTTTGTGATTAACACTAACGAAAGTTTGGATACTGGAGAAGGCTATATTTCCACTGGCTATAATGCCATCTTTCGCGATTCTAAAACCAATGATTTGAAAGCCAAACGCGAATTTAGTGAAAGCTACGAAAAACTCGATAAATATTATCTTCCCAAGCACCAGGTAATTGAATCTATCGACCCCAACTCAGATAAAATTACTACTGAATTTATCTTTTCTGAAAGTAAACTGTTAGAACCTGCTGCGATCGCCTAACTTAGCCCAAGTTTGTATCGACCGCGCTAGGATCAGATTATAAGTAATACAGTTAAATCAACTCAATCAACTAAATCAACTAAATCAACTCAAGCAACTATGACATTAGCATTAACGATGGACAACGTAGAAACCGTCCTAGACGAACTACGCCCTTATCTTATGGCTGACGGCGGTAACGTCGAATTAGCTGAAATTGAAGGCCCAATTGTCAAACTCAGACTACAGGGTGCTTGTGGATCTTGCCCTAGCTCCGCCATGACTCTCAAAATGGGGATCGAACGCCGTTTACGAGAAAAAATTCCTGAAATTGTGGAAGTAGAACAAGTAGCTTAAAAAGTTACGGACAAATTATGTAGGGGCGGTTCGCGATCGAAGGAAATTCTGTAGAGCGAACCGCCCTTACCAAAAACTATCAGTTAAAAATTATCTTGCTCTAATCTTCTAGATCTAAAATAGTAAGTATCTAGGATTTTGATTACCAGATGGAAGCTTTAACCCTTGATTGTCAATCGATTGAATTAACAGACGAGCAGTTTTATCAACTCTGCAATAATAATCCTGAGTTGCGCTTTGAAAGAAATGCTAATGGAGATCTTTTGATCATGCCTCCTACTGGTGGAGAAACAGGCAATAAAAATGCGGGAATTAATGCTCAACTCTGGAATTGGAACAATCAGCAAAAATTAGGCAAAGTCTTTGATTCTTCTACTGGATTTAAATTGCCTAGCGGTGCAAACAGATCTCCTGATGCTGCTTGGATTTTATTAGCTCAATGGGATAGTTTGACTAATGAGCAAAAACAAAAGTTTCTTCCTTTATGTCCTGATTTTGCGGTTGAATTGCTTTCTCCTAGCGATAAGTTGAGCAAAACCCAAGACAAGATGCAGGAATATTTAGATAATGGCATGAAGTTAGGTTGGTTAATTAATTCTCAAAATCAACAGGTAGAGATTTATCGACAAGGTAAACAAGTAGAAATATTAGATCGCCCTGATAGTTTGTCGGGAGAAGCTATTTTACCAGGCTTTATCCTCGATCTTGAAGCTATTTGGTAATTGAAAGTCATGCAGTTATGACCAATATTTTAGTTTTATTGTTCGATTAAAACTAACTTGCTCCTCCAATTTCTGACTTAATTACTGTAGGTGAAGACGATTTAGAGATTTTAGTTTGAGTAGTGCTAGCTTGTTTCGACCCAGAGCGATCGCTTTTTTTGCCCCAATTGCTTAAAATATCTTTAATTAACACTTCCTCAATCCACACTTGAGAGACAACGGTTAATGGAAGTGCCAAAAACAAACCAATAAAGCCGAAAAAGATCGCAAAAGTAGCTTGCGCTAGTAAAGTAACGGCGGGTAACAGAGACACTTGTTGCTTCATAACTAAGGGAGTTAAAACATTGGTTTCTGTCTGTTGAATTAGAAAATATAGTACTAGTACCGCCAGTGCTTTCCACGGCGCATCAACTAAAGCCAAAATTACTGGTGGAATACAGCTTAACACCGCACCCAAATTGGGTATAAAAGTCAATAAGCCAGCCAGTAGGGCGTTAGCTAGAGGAAGTTGCACTCCCAAAATTGATAAGCCCAGCCAACTTAATACGCTAATCACAAACATATTAAACAAGATTCCTTTAGTCCACCCACCCAAAGCCTGTTCGCATTTTTTGATGATTTTAGCAGCGCGACGACGATAGAAAGAAGGGAAGAAAGCCAAAAACAGGCGCAAATAGGGGTGGGGAGTGATTAACAACATAATTGTCACTACTCCAACCAGCAGCATATTAATAACAGCCCCTAAAGAACCAGAAAAAATTTCATAGAAGTTACCCAAAAACTGAGTTGCGAAAGTAGGTAAATTACGTGTAATATTCTCAATCTTTTGAATTTCTCCTACCAACTGTTTGGGTACTCGCGCTTGCAACCATGTCAACCAGACTGCAATTTTATCTACAGCCTCTGGCAGCAAATAAAGAGATCGCTGCACCTGATCGATGAATGGAGGAAAAATCAATAAGATAAAGCCAACAAAAATTAAAAATAACAACATTAGGGAGAGAAAAATTGCTGTATTTCGTTTCTTTACTCCCAACCTCATCAAATATCTAACTAAATAATTGATTGCTGTTGCCAAAGCTACCGAAGCAAACGTCAGCAAGATTATAAAGCGAATTTGCCACAAAATATAAAGGGCAATTATTAACGCGATCGCGCCAGCAAAACTACTAAAATTCACAATAAAACCAACTTTAACCTAATCTGTTATGTCTATACAGTTTTAGCTTAAGCTACCGCCTGAACCAAGCAAGGACTTAAATATTTAAAATATTTAGCTACTTTGTTTTCCAACTCTTCCAGCAGAAACGGTTTACAAATGGCGCAAGCAGGTGTCAAACTTTGTTCTAAAATTGTTTTCAAAGGACTTGCAAGCAATAGAAAAATAAATGACAGATAAATCACCAATTCCCGTAGTTGTTAATGGTGCGCTAGGTCAAATGGGTCGGGAAGTAATTAAAGCTGTATCCCAAGCGGAAGACATGATGTTGGTTGGGGCAGTGGATCTCAATCCTGAATATTTGGGTCAAGATGTTGGCGAAATCATTGGTATTGGTGCGCTAGAAGTCCCTGTCTTAAACGACTTGCAGAGTGTTTTAGTTTTGGCGACTCAAGAAAAAGTGCAGGGAGTAATGGTAGATTTTACTCATCCTAGTAGCGTATATGAAAATACCCGTAGCGCGATCGCCTATGGAGTTCGCCCTGTGATCGGTACTACAGGTTTAAACGATGAACAGCTAAGGGATTTAGCTGAGTTTGCCGAAAAAGCCAGTACAGGGACGTTAATTATTCCCAATTTTTCGATTGGGATTGTTTTACTTCAGCAAGCTGCACTAACCGCCTCAAAGTATTTTGACCATGTAGAAATTATTGAGCTACATCACGATCGCAAAGCGGATGCTCCTAGTGGAACAGCGATTAAAACAGCGCAAATGCTGGCAGAAATGGGTAAATCATTCAATCCACCCAAGGTAGAATCTAAAGAGACGATGGAGGGTGCTAGAGGTGCTACAGCCGAGAGTAATATTCCGATCCATAGCATTCGTTTACCAGGATTGATTGCTCATCAAGAAGTGTTGTTTGGTGCGCCTGGAGAACTTTATACGTTGCGCCATGACACTAGCGATCGCTCTTGCTATATGCCTGGAGTCTTGCTGGCAATTCGTAAAGTAACTGAATTAAGCTCGCTAATTTACGGTTTAGAAAAAATAATTTAGCTAACTTGATGTATGTAAACAAAAGTTAAATAATAGCTAAGATTGAATTAGCAGCTTACCTAAAACATATTAATACATATAATGATTAAGAGTTATGAGACTGCTCCATTTTAAAAACAACTATATCTAAAATTAAAGTTAAATTGGTAAATTTAGTCACTACCACTGTCTATTAGTTTGAGTTACACATAGGAAAAGTTGAGGAAGGATTGCCATAGTGATTCAAAACCTAGAACAACACTATAAAGTATTAGGACTAGAGCCTGGTGCATCTCTGGAAGAAGTTAACCAAGCATACAAAGATTTGGTATTTATTTGGCATCCTGACCGTGTTCCCCAAGACAACGAGCGACTAGTCAAAAAATCTGTTGCCAAGATCCAGCAGATTAATGAGGCGCGGGACTCTTTGCGTTCATATCACCATAAATACAAGCCAGCATCTGCCAAGCAGTCCAAATCGGCAGCCTATTCTGGCAACTCTACTCAAAGTAATCGCCAAGCCTATCGAGCAGATAATCATAGTAGTGAACGTGCTTATAGCGATCGCTATACCTATCGCGCACCTTATAGCGAGACGAAAAACCATCAACAAACCTATTCTCGTCCTCATCACGAACAGACACGTCATTGGAACTATCGAGAATATTATTCGGCATCAAATAATCCTGAACAAAGCTCGTCAAAAGATGGCTATCAAGACTTTCGGGAGACTACCAAGAATCCTTCAAGCCGTTCAGCAGAAAAAACCCATCAAAGACCATATTATAAAGATCTTAGAGGTGCAGACTTAAGCAGATCGAACTTTAAAGAAAGAGATTTTTCTGGCAGAGATTTATCTCAGGCTAATCTTTCCTACGCTGATTTAAGCGATGCTTTCTTGCATAAAATTATTTTGGAAGAAGCTAATCTCCAGGGTGCAAATCTAAAAGGTGCGAATCTTCTTCAGGCAAACTTGCGTAATGCCGATTTAAGAGATGCTAATCTAATTGGTGCAGATCTCAGCGGTTCAGATCTCAGCGGTGCAAATCTGAGTGGTGCAAAAGTTGGCTTTAACAACAAAATTATGGTGAAGATAACCGCCGTGAAATTGACGGGTGCAACTCTGCCTGATGGTTCAATTCATCCTTAGAATTGAGAATTGATTAAATTAATGCGAGTTAAACTTGAAGACAATATTCTTTCAATCAATCATGAAGATTTACCAGAATATAAAAAAGGTGGTTCAGTAGTTCGCAATAGCTATTTTTGGGCTTTAAAATCTATTTCTTGCTATGCTTCGAGACATAAAGATTGGGAATACGATCCTGAAGTTTGGGTGGCGCTGGCAAGAATGTTAATTTCCTTTACCGAGTCTGGATATTTAGGCGATCGCGAAACCTCCCTTGAATTTCCCCAAGACACCCCTATTCCCGAAGAATTACGTTATATTTCTAGCTATTTCTAAGTAGGGGCGTTTCCCCTAAAGGATTCCCTAAAGGGCTTGCGCCGCTTAGTTGGGTGTACAGCTTCGCATAAGCTTCGCGTCGCGAAACGCCCCTACAAAGCGAAATGCTCTTACAAGGTGTTTTCTCTCCACAAAATTCTCAATGCCATAGTGGCAAAACCGATCGCTGCCAAAGATTTTAATAATTTTTCGGGCAAAAACTGCGCCACAGTACCACCCGCTAAAACGCCTAGAAGACTAGCCAAGATCAAAGCAACTATCGAACCAATAAATACGGCACGAGGATTATCAGAACTACCTCCTAAAGCGATCGCGGCTAGCTGACTCTTATCGCCAATTTCTGCCAAAAATACGGTAACGAAGCTGATGCCAATTAATTGCCAGTCTATGTCAGTTATCATCGGATGTTTTTTTACTAGCTTTTACTAGTAAAATCTAAAGTTAAATCAAAGGTTAATTATGTCGCTAATCAGCCAGGCGGTAATAAAAAGTAGCAGAATAGCGACGGATAAATCTAATGTCTCAGGCGTTAGTTTTTTTGATAGCCAGTAACCGATAGAAACCCCAATCAGACTAGTAGCAATTAAAGCCAATGCCGAACCAATAAATACAATCCAGGGTGATTGAGATTCTGCGCTCATCAAAAGAGTAACTAACTGCGTTTTATCTCCCATCTCAGCCAGAAAGATCGTAATAAATGTCGAGGTAAAAACTAACCAAAAATTCCTTGGCTGTTTTGTTTGAACCTTAACAGGTACTTGAGAAATTGGTTTTAGAGATTCGCGATCGCCTGTTTTCATTATTTATGTGATTCTTTTAAAACTAAGGCTTTCTAGCCTAATGATGATTAGTTAATTCCCTGCTATTGTCGCAAAATCTGTCGAGATCTCCAAGAACAATCATATAAGTTACCGACGCGATAAACTAAACCACAGTACCAATGAAACAACAATCTCATTGCTCATTGCTCATTGCTCACTGCTCATTGCTCACTGCTCATTGCTCATTGCTCATTGCTCACTGTTCACTGCTCACTGCTCATTGATTTTATGCCTTTTTCCGTCAAGACGAGGGACTAGCCAAAATTGCCCAGCAAATCCTCCAAACCACCAGAGAAAAGTTTCCTACCCTGACAAGAGATAAAATTGCTCTAACCTGGATTGTGTATGAAGAACCTGTGATTGTGAATACAGGAGGAGCTTTATCTGCTGCTGAGTTTTGGCAATATCAGGTCAAAGGATTTAGCTACCGAGGAGTGGAAAGGATTTATCCCGCCAGCATCGCCAAGCTCTTTTACTTAGTGGCAATCCAAGAATGGCTACAGGGAGGAATGGTTGCAGAATCTTTAGAACTCAACCGCGCAATTCGTGATGCTATTATCGCCTCCAGCAATGATGCTACGAGTCTGCTAGTAGATGTCTTAACAGGGACTACGAGTGGACCAGAATTGCCCGCTAATCCCTTTGAAACTTGGCAAAAGCAGCGTAATATTATCAATCGTTATTTTGCCTCTTTAGGCTGGTCAGAATTAGAAAGTATCAACGTTAATCAAAAAACCTGGTGCGATGGTGCTTATGGTAGAGAAAGAGCATTTTTAGGGGAACTAATGGAAAACCGTAATATGTTAACTACAGATGCAGTTGCTAGACTATTACACAGCATTATTGGTGGTGTCGCCGTATCTTCAGAGCGATCGCAAAAGATGATGCAATTACTGAAGCGCAGTCTTAATCCAGCGGAATTTGTTGATAGCGACGGCGAGAATCAAATTACAGGATTTATTGGCGAAGCTTTACCCCGTGATGCTCAAATCTGGTCTAAAGCTGGTTGGACGACTCAAGTTCGCCATGATGCTGCTTATATTGAAGTACCTGGAGTTTCGCCTTACCTCTTGATCATATTTACCGAGGGGAGAGACAATGCTCAGAACAAATCAATTATACCCTTTATTTCTCGGCACATTCTAGAGGGGCAATAGTATCTAGAAAATAGATAGAATAAGTTTCATGGCTTTTTAACCTTCTTTCATCAGTAAAGGGCTGCGCCCTAGCTATTAGCTTTTTTAGTAATCAGTAATAAAAATCGGTAACTAAATTTGAATCAAAATATACTTGGTTTAGATCCTGGTCGGGATAAGTGTGGTGTTGCGGTAATCAATAGTAAGCAGCAATTACTTTACCATCAGGTGATTGATTCAACCAAAGCGATCGCCACTATTAAACAGCTAGCTCACAAGTACACCATAGATTTAATCGTGATGGGCGACGGTACGACTTCTAAAGCTTGGCAGCAGGAGCTTGAGTCTAATTTTTTAAATCTGCCAGTAACTACGGTTAACGAAATCAATAGCACTCTAGAAGCACGCGATCGCTACTGGATTATGTACCCTCCACAAGGACTACAGCGATTGATACCACAAGGCTTACGAACACCTCCTCGTCCAGTAGATGATCTTGTGGCGATCATTTTAATTGAACGATATCTTGAGTCAGTAATTACTAATTACTAATTACATCTTTGTCCTAACCGTAAAAGTATAATCGCCACCTGCTTCTAACTGATGATCGCAACGCTCAAGGAAGCGCTCTAAAGGTTCTTGAATTAAAGCTCTACCAAGGGAAGGTTGCACCGATAACTGTCTGTGACGAAAACGCCATCTAAATTGCCATTCATACTGAGCAGCTTGGACTTCGCCTTCAATTTTGCCCATTGAGATTGATTGTTGGGTAATACGGACATGGGCGACTGTTTCTGGTAGATAACTACGATTCACAATTTATGATAGGTAAGTTTATGCAGTAAGTAGATCGGGTTTTATTAAATAATATAGCGACTCTAGAATTGATGAACCAATCTTATGTGAGGGATGATAATTGGGCTAATTTCTTTAGTTAAACTAGAAATACGAAAACTCAACAAATAAAACACACCATAAATTAAATTAAGGTCAACAAAAAGAGTAATTTACCAAGAGGTATTCTGTGTTGTCAAAAGAAGAAACAGGCGATCGCTTAGAGCTAGAAGAGGCACTGATTGGCTTTGAGGAAATTACTGCCGAGCTAAATTATCGTCAGGCGCAAAATTCTCTCCGCAGTTTAATCAGCAATCTTGACCTGACGGCTGAAGAACAAGAGGGTTTAGAGTCCGAGATCGATCGCCTGACACAAATGCTAGATAAATTAGAGCAGTCGGTAGTGCAGATTGCCGCTTTTGGCATGGTAGGCCGAGGTAAGTCTTCTTTGCTCAATGCTTTAGTGGGACAAGATATTTTCCCTACAGGGGCGCTGCATGGTGTTACTCGCACCATCGATCAGACTAACTGGAAATTAACTCCTGAACAAATTGCTAATACTTCAGAAAATCTCCAGCGTCTTACGATTACGGCGCAGGGTGGCGAAATTCAGCTACTGGATACTCCAGGGATTGATGAGGTTAACGGAGAAGCACGAGAAGCTTTAGCCTGTGATTTAGCTCACAGAGTCGATCTGATTTTGTTTATTGTTTCAGGAGACATTACTCAGGTTGAACATCGCGCTTTATCTAAACTTAGGGAAGCAGGAAAACCTATGCTGTTGGTGTTTAACAAGATCGATCAATATCCTGAAGCCGATCGCCTGGCAATATATCATAAGATTAAGGAAGAAAGAGTCCGAGAATTAATTTCTCCTGATGAAATTATCATGGTGGCTGCTTCTCCAGTTGAAGTCCGAGGCGTTAAAGATAAAACAGGTAAACTTAGGGTAGAGAGAGTCAGAGGCGCATCTCAGGTAGAAACTCTTAAACTCAAAATTCTAGAATTACTAGACCGCGAAGGAAAATCTTTGGTAGCACTTAACAGTATGCTGTTTGCTGATGAAGTTAACGAACAGCTACTACAGCGTAAGTTAGCAATTCGCGATCGCGCTGCCAATGCTTTAATTAATCAGGGTATGATGCTCAAGGCGATGACGGTGGCGCTTAATCCAGTCACGGCGATCGATCTGTTCTCTGGAGCAGTCATTGATGTGGGGATTATCCTTTCTCTGTCTCGTCTATATGGTATTAATATGACTCAATCTGGGGCGGTACAGCTCTTAAAAAATATCGCCCTGAGTATGGGTGGGATTAGCGCTAGCGAATTACTCGCAACTTTGGGTTTAAGCTCAGTTAAAGGGCTTTTAGGCTTAACTGTTCCTGCTACAGGAGGCTTATCTCTTGCTCCTTATTTATCGGTAGCGATCGCTCAAGGAGGAGTGGCGGGGGTATCTGCCTACGTCATCGGACAAGTGACCAAAACCTATCTAGCCAACGGCGCATCCTGGGGGGAACAAAGCCCGAAAGTAGTAGTAAAAAAAATTCTCGACTCTCTCGACGAAAAATCGATCCTCAACCGCCTCAAATCTGAACTCCGCGCTAAACTAATCCCTTAAGTACGGGCAAGGCATTGCCTTGCCCCTGGCGTATGGGGGGATTGCCTTGCCCCTATCGCGCCCCTTGCTTACCTAAATCGCAAAGCAAGATAAAATAATCCTGATATCATCCATGAATTTGAGGCTATATGGTAACTAGACGAGTTGCAGACATTCTAAAAAATGGTCAACTAGATGAACCCGTAACCATTAAAGGTTGGGTACGCACCAAGAGAGAATTAAAAGGCTTTGCTTTCGTCGAAGTTAATGATGGTTCGTCTTTAGCGGGTTTACAGGCAGTTCTCAATGGCGATTTACCAGATTATGAAAATATTCTTAAACAACTTGCTACAGGGGCTTCAGTCGAAATTACGGGCAAGCTGGTGGAGTCGCCAGGTAAAGGACAGAAAGTTGAGTTAAGAGGAGACTCGGTAATCGTTTACGGCACAGCCGATCCTGAGACTTATCCTCTGCAAAAGAAACGTCACTCGTTTGAATTTTTACGTACTATCAGCCATTTGCGATCGCGCACTAATACTTTAGGGGCGGTATTCCGCGTTAGAAATGCCTGTGCTACGGCAATTCATCAGTTTTTTCAAGAGAAGCACTTTCTGTGGATTCATAGTCCGATTATTACCGCTAGTGACTGTGAAGGGGCAGGAGAATTGTTTACCGTGACTAACTTTGACCTCAACAATCTACCTAAAAACGACCAGGGCGAAGTAGATTATACTCAAGATTTTTTTGGTAAACCAGCCTACCTAACAGTTAGTGGACAGCTACAGGCAGAAGTAATGGCAATGGCGTTTCAAAATGTCTATACTTTTGGTCCAACTTTTCGAGCAGAAAATTCTAATACTTCCCGTCATTTGGCAGAATTTTGGATGGTCGAACCTGAGATGGCTTTTTGCGATTTGGAAGGGGATCAAAACCTAGCAGAAGAATTTCTGAAGTATATTTTTAAGTATGTCTTAGAACATTGTGCTGACGACCTAGAATTTTTTAATCAATGGGTAGATAAATCCGTCTTGGCAAACGCCGATAATATTATCAATAATCAGTTTGAACGAGTTACATATACTAAGGTGGTGGAGTTATTAGAGCAAGCCGATCAAAAATTTGAATATGCAGTGGAGTGGGGGATCGATCTCCAGTCAGAACATGAGCGTTATCTGGCAGAAAAACTGTTTAAAAAGCCCGTGATTGTCACTAATTATCCTAAAGACATTAAAGCCTTTTATATGCGCTTAGATGAGGGAGAAAAAACCGTTTCCGCCATGGATGTCCTTGCTCCTGGTATTGGTGAAATTATTGGTGGTTCTCAAAGAGAAGAACGTCTTGATGTATTGGAAAGACGCATCAAAGAAATGAATATCGAAGCGGATGATATCTGGTGGTATTTAGATCTACGCCGTTATGGCACAGTACCCCATGCGGGATTTGGTTTGGGCTTTGAAAGATTAGTCCAGTTCATGACGGGAATGACCAATATTCGCGACGTAATTCCTTTCCCCAGAACTCCTTTGAGTGCGGATTTTTGAGCGTTTTCTATGATGTCAGTGTTGGGGCGAATCACGGTTTGCCCCACCTCAAGAAACACTGCTAATCCTATTATGATCAGTAAACACCAGCAAATTTAAGACGGTAAGTAACTTCAAATTGGGCAAACTATATTTAGTCGGCACACCGATAGGGAATCTAGAAGACATTACCCTTAGAGCCATACGCATTCTTCAAGAAGCAGATCTAATTGCTGCTGAGGACACTCGACGTACAGGCAAGCTATTACAGCATCTAGCTATCTCAACCCCGCAAATAAGCTATAACGAACACAATCATTACAGTCGTGTTCCAGAATTAATCAACCGTTTGCAGCAGGGAGAAAATCTCGCCTTAGTTACTGATGCAGGAATGCCGAGTATTTCCGATCCTGGAGTTGAATTAGTCCAAGCAGCGATCGCTCATCAAATTACCGTAATTCCTATTCCTGGAGGAACAGCCGTAATCAGTGCCTTAGCTGCATCAGGTTTACCGACAGATAGATTCGTGTTTGAAGGATTTTTACCCCTCAAAGAAAGCGATCGCGCCTGCCGATTAGAATTATTTCGTAGCGAAACTAAAACAATAGTACTATACGAAGCGCCTCACCGCATCCTCAAGACTTTAAAAGATCTAGTCACAGTAGTAGGTGATACCAGAGAAATTGTTTTAGCCAGGGAATTAACTAAAATACACGAAGAATTGTGGCGGGGAAATATTGGCGAGGCGATCGAGCTTTATAGCAATGAACGTCAACCAAAAGGAGAATATACCCTAGTCATTAAAGGAGCAGATGAGACTAGCCTAATTACCTCTAAGACAGAATTAAAACAGGAACTAGGACAGTTATTAGCTCAAGGCATGACGCGATCGCAGGCTAGTCGTCAGTTAGCCAAGCTCACTTCTTTATCAAGACGAGAAATATATCAATTAGAAATAAACGATGATGATCTTGACAGTTAATCTTTTCTTGTTCCTTCTCTTTTTCCCAACCTCAATATTCAACATTCAATTCAGCGACTCGTTAGATTCACGTACATCGAAGTCTACAGATGCATTACAAACAAAAAATCGATGTTAATTTGAATAAATCCAAATTTATTTAAATTAATATTCGTGAACACTAATAGCTTAAATCCTCTTGTAATCAAGGGGTTTCTAGGGTTTTGTCTAGGTCTAATGAGTTGTGTCTCTCAACCTGTCAAAGCAGAATCAGTCAAAGAAAATCGGACTCCAGAAAATCTAGTTAATCAAGCAACTTCAGCTCAAAGTTTGTTAACTTCGCCATCTAGTGAGCAAATCAAGTCGATAATTGCCCAAAGACAATTAGACCTGTCTCAATTTTGCCAAAATTATCCCCATAACTCAAAATGTCCTGGAGTAAACTCTTCTCAAGAGCCAGGAAATTTAGAAAATGCCCAAAATACCCCTGGAGTAGATCCTATTCCACAAGCTGAAGTTACCAGTGTCCAGACAAACAGTGGCTGGGCAATTGTTCCCGAAATAAGCACTTTAGGGATTGGAGGACATGTAGTCAAAAGAGTCACTCCTAATTTAAATGCGAGATTGGGCATCAATAACTTTGGCAGGGATATCAATGTCAATGAAACAGAATATGACTATAAAGGAAACTTGAATTTGTTTAATGTTTCTACTCTGGTTGATTATCAACCGTTTAAAAAGGTTGGCTTAAGACTTAGTGGTGGCTTGGTCTTTGGTAATAACAACATTCAAGGGACGGCAGATGTTTCTGAACGGGTTGCTGATGAACTAGGGACAGTGGAAATTGGCGGTCAAAACATTGATATTCGGAACTTGAATATTGAAACCTAGCTTCTATTGATACTGATATTGAGATTAATGAAGGTGTTTCTCCTTATTTAGGCATTGGAGGCGGTAATGCCGTCAAGTCTGGTAAAGGATTAGGATTTTGGTGGGATTTGGGAGTAGTATTTAGTGGTTCTCCTCATGCCGAAGTGACGAGTAATTTTTCGACAGATATCCCTGCGGAACTTCGAGACGAAGTCGTGGCAGCAGCTGATGAAGCGCTTAAAGATGAAGAAAAAGATCTTAATGAAGCATTAGACATTATGGGTATTTATCCAGTGCTGTCGTTTGGACTTTCCTATCAGTTTTAAAGGTTAACTAAATATTAAAAGTTGACTATTCATTTTGTAGTAAGTAATTAGCTGAAAGTTTCTTTCCTAGAGCTTTTCAAATAACTCTTGAGAAATAAACAGTAAACAATAAAAAAACAATTAATGGTAGCTTAAATAAGACTAAACTTAGAGTAATTATTTTGTGAAGACTAATAAGGTACACACCTCCGTAAGCCAGAGTTTCCTAGGATTCTGTTTTGGTCTGATTAGCTTTGTAGCCCAACCCGCGACAGCCGAGTCAGAAAATGCTCATCAGACTACAGACAATCGAGTTAAGCCAATCACTTCAACTCAACCCTCAGTTTCGACTCAAGCCCAAGATTTATTATCACCATCATTGGAGAATCAGTTTACTAAGGCAACTCAAGCAAGGGAACGATTAGCCCAAAGAGAATTAGATTTGGATCGATTCTGCCAAAATTATCCTTATAATTCCAAATGCTCAGGGGTGACTCCTGCTGCTGAACCTGGAGTAGAGAATAATCCTGTTGAAATTCCTGTACCACAAGTAGAAAGTGGCACTCGCGATTCTAAAAGCGGGTGGGCAATTGTTCCCGAAGTCAGTACCCTAGGGCTTGGCGGGAGTATAATTGGCAAAATTACTCCTAATTTTAATGCCAGGGTAGGAGTCAATGCTTTTACAACGGGTATCGATGTTAATGAAACAGAATTTGACTACGAAGGAGACTTAAATTTATTTAATGTTTCCACTTTGATTGATATTCAGCCATTTAAAAGTTCTGGTTTTAGACTCAGCGCGGGGTTAATTTTAGGCAATAATGATATTGAAGGTACAGCTGATGTTTCTGACCGAGTTGCCGATGAACTAGGGGAAGTGGAACTTAACGGAGAGAATATTGATATTCGCGACCTCGATATCAATAACTTAGCCACTATTGATGCCGATATTGACCTTAACCGAGATGTTGCTCCTTATGTAGGAATTGGCGGGGGCAATGCAGTAGGAGCAGACAAAGGATTGGGATTTTGGTGGAATTTAGGAGTAGTATTTGGTGGTTCTCCTGAAGCTACAGTGACTAGTAATTTTTCTGCTGAAATACCCGCAGAATTGCGGGAAGAGGTGGAAGCTGCTGCCGATAGAACATTAGAAAATGAGGAAGATGATCTTAATGACGAACTAGATCTGCTAGGTGTTTATCCAGTGGTGTCTTTAGGATTTTCTTATCAATTTTAAAAACTAATTAATTGTGCAGGCGTAGCGCCTTGTAATTACGTCTGTATTGTTTGGAGATCTTTGATAATCATTGGCAAGTTCCATTACGAAATTTTGCAACAGTTGTACTACCTATAGCTATTGTTTTAATCTGACAGTTATTGCCTAATGAATTTCTTGCTATATGACTGTTTCTGCTCATCAAAAAGCCAAAGCCTTAAAACCTGGTAGTCGTCGTCCTGCGAAGGAACTCTGTAGTGAGTGTGGGCTTTGCGACACCTACTATGTACATTATGTTAAAGATGCCTGTGCTTTTCTCAATCAACAGATTGCAGAACTGGAAACATTCGCCCATGGCGTAGTCGAGATTTGGATAATGAAGACGATCTGTATTTTGGGGTTAGCCAAGAAATGATGGCGGCTCGTAAACAGCAGCCAATTGAGGGAGCGCAATGGACGGGAATTGTTAGCGCGATCGCCTGTGAAATGTTAGAACAGGGTTTGGTAGAAGGGGTTGTCTGTGTACAAAACACCGCTGAAGATCGTTTTCAACCTTTCCCTGTCATTGCCAGAACCCCCGCTGAGGTTTTGGCTGCTAAGGTCAATAAGCCCACACTTTCGCCTAATCTCAATGTTTTAGAGCAGATTGAACAGTCAGGGATGAAACGCCTGTTAGTTATTGGGGTTGGTTGTCAAATTCAAGCCCTGCGATCAGTGGAGCAAGAACTAGGCTTAGAGAAGCTTTATATCCTTGGTACACCCTGTGTAGATAATGTTAGTCGCCAGGGTCTGCAAAAATTTCTCGATACTACTAGTAGATCTCCAGAAACAGTCGTGCATTATGAGTTTATGCAGGATTTTCGCATTCACTTTAAGCATGAAGATGGTTCTATTGAAAAAGTGCCGTTCTTTGGCTTAAAAACCAATCAGCTTAAGGATGTCTTCGCTCCTTCCTGTATGAGTTGCTTTGATTATGTTAATTCCCTGGCTGATTTAGTGGTGGGCTATATGGGTGCGCCCTTTGGGTGGCAGTGGATTGTAGTACGTAACCAGACAGGCAAAGAAATGTTAGATCTAGTCAGAGATCAGCTAGACACTCAACCAGTAATGTCCAAAGGCGATCGCCATCAGGCTGTACAGCAAAGTATTCCTGCCTACGATAAGGGGGTAACCTTGCCCATGTGGGCTGCTAAATTGATGGGAGTAGTAATTGAACAAATTGGGCCCAAAGGACTAGAATATGCGCGGTTTTCCATTGATTCTCACTTTACCCGTAACTATCTCAATTTAAAACGCAATTATCCTCAGAAATTAGAGCAGCATGTCCCCGAATATGCGAAAAAAATTGTCGCCCAGTATAAGTTGCCAGAGTAACTATAGTCATTCCAATTAATTGAGGTGTGTTTTGAGAAATCGGCAGAACGATGAGGGATGAATGATGAGTGATAAAAAGTAGTGCTAATCAACCTGTGTTTCCTATTTTGAATGAATATAGCAAAGGCAAACAGCGATCTTAAGGAAAAATGAATTAACTGATGTTACGCGATAACCTATTTGTAAAAATTGGGGAATGGTTAAAGGGAAAGGGGACAGGGAATCGCTCTCTCAAATAATCAGTAATTTAGTCTAAACGCTTGGTGTGAAAAATAGCTCGATAGATCCTTTAACCATTTCCCTTTACCTTTTGACCAGCCTCAACATATAAACTAGTGCGTAACACAAGTGAATTAAGTTAAAATCGCTAATTTTCTTGTCATGAGACGAATTAAGGAATACACTCCATACGAGACAGCTATAGCAGTTCATATATGGTGAAATCTTTTTTAAATAAACAACAAAATAACAATTTACTCTGGTATCGAGAGCTACTGTTGGTATTGATTAGGCGCAGTCTCAAACGAAGATATCGCGGTTCTTTTTTGGGGATCTACTGGTCGTTACTCAATCCTTTAGCAATGACGGGGCTATATGCCGCCATCTTTGGCCCTGAGTTTGCTGAATACTACGACAACTCTAATCTAAATTATATTTTGGCTGCATTTACTGGATTGGTGGTGATCAATTTTTTTTCCGCCTCAACGGCGATGGCTTTGAGTAGCGTTGTGGAAAATGGGGCGATGGTGAACAAAATTCGGCTACCTTTAGCTATATTTCCCTTGGCAGCGATTGGGGCAAATGTATTTCAGCTACTGTTAGGTACTTTACCTTTATTAGTTATTGTTACCCTAGCTATTTCTCATAGTCTAATTAACACGATCGCTTTATTCTTGCCCCTGACAGGCTTAATTTTGGTCTGCACTGGAGTCGGTTTGTTGATGAGCGGACTATATGTATTTTTTCGCGATCTACCTTATTTTTATGAATTGCTGATCTTTGTTCTCTTCATGAGTTCGCCAATTTTTTATCCTCCTGATATTGTCCCAGTTACAGTCAGACAATTTTTAATTTTGAATCCGATCCTGCCAATTATTGAAAGTATTCGTCAGATTGCTTTATCGGGAAACCTGCCTGACCTAATGTTAATTACTCATAGTCTAGCTAGTGGTTTAATTTTAATCACCATTGGGCTAATGGTATTTTATCTTTTGCGTTCTCAGTTTATGGATTTGTTGTAGACAGATATGATACAAGAATCAATCAGATTGGATGGGGTTTCCCTCTGGCGTAGAACTCAAGAAGAGTTTTCCTATGATTTAAAGAAAACGATCTTTTCCTTATTTAACGGTCAATATCGTCAGCCTGCCAAAAAATGGTGATTGACAACATTGATTTAACGATTAATTGTGGTGAGAAAGTCGGGATTATTGGTGCGAATGGTTCGGGTAAATCTACCATGCTCAAGCTAATTTCAGGTATTTTACAGCCTACCACTGGAACAGTGCGGGTCAAGGGTGCGATCGCTCCTCTAATTGAACTAGGGGCGGGATTTGACACAGAATTAACGGTAATCGACAATATTATTCTTTATGGAGTTATGCTGGGCTATTCTCAGTTAGAAATGAGGTCAAGAGCCAAGGATATTTTAGAATTTGCCGAATTAGAAACCTATGCTTCAATTCCTGTCAAGGGTCTATCTTCGGGGATGACGGCTCGTTTAGGATTTGCGATCGCCACTGATGTTACTCCCAATATCCTGATCCTCGATGAGGTACTGTCGGTGGGGGATATTAGCTTTAAAAACAAGTGTAGCCAAAGAATGAAAGATTTTTGGCAAGATGATGTCACAATTTTACTGGTTTCTCATTCAATGGACATGATTTGTGAGAATTGTCACAAGGTTATCTGGATGGAACAGGGACGAATCAAAATGATTGGTCAAACTCAAGATGTGATCAATCAGTATCTTGAATGTGTTGACCCTACAGGCATGAGTTCATCTTTGCCTCAAGTTAATCAATAAATGAACAAGATAAACTATCTTCTAGTTTCCCAGCCATGGCATTTGTAGCAGACATTTTAGAATATGCTCGTAAATCAAAGCGCTATATTCCCTATAAACCTCAATTAAAAAAGGCAATTAGAAAAATCAGCTCGAAATTATCCTATTATCTTGCCCTGATTACTAATGAACCGAATATAAGTAATGACATCCAATATCAACGATGGCTTAGAAAAAATTATCCTCGTCCCCAAGATTTTGACACCATTAAGACCCAAATCTGCGCATTAGCTTACCAACCTCTAATCAGCATTATTGTCCCAGTCTATAACCCCGAACAAAAATTCTTGGAGCAGGCGATCGCTTCTGTGTTAGAGCAGATTTATCCTCATTGGGAACTCTGTTTGGTGGATGATTGCTCAAGTAAACCCTATGTAAAAACTATCCTAGCAGCCTATTGCCAACAAGATCGGCGCATTAAAGTAGTCTACCATCAGCAAAATCAACATATTTGTCAAGCTTCCAATTCTGCTTTAGAAATTGCCACAGGAGAATATATTGTCCTGTTAGATCACGATGACCGATTAGCACCCCATGCTTTGAGTGAAATAGTTAAGCTATTAAACCAACATCCTGAAGCAGATTTTATTTACTCAGATGAAGATAAGATTGATGGGCAAAACATCCACCAAACTCCCTTTTTTTAAACCAGATTGGTGTCCTGATTCCCTGTTGTCGCGCATGTATACTTGCCATCTGGGCGTTTATCGACGCTCCTTAGTACAGGAAGTAGGCGGCTTTCGAGTTGGTTTTGAAGGCAGTCAGGATTATGACTTAGTACTACGACTAACTGAGAAAACTGACCACATATTCCATCTGCCTCAAGTACTATATCATTGGCGCATTCATCCTCAGTCTACCGCAGCAGATTCAGATGCCAAACCCTATGCTGCTCTTGCTGCTCAAAAGGCTATTCAGGAGGCGATCGCTCGTCGTCAAGAACCAGGAAAGGTAGTTATTAACCCTAATTTTGCGGGGGTGTATACCGTTCGCTATCACATTCCTGACTGCAAACTAGTAAGCATTATCATTCCGACCAAAGATCTCGCCGATATTTTAGATAACTGCCTCAAATCTATCTTTTCACAAACAATTTACCCTAACTACGAGGTAATCGTGATTGATAATGGCAGTGTTGAGATGAAAACCGCTCAATGCTTGCAATATTGGCAGCAAGAAGAGCCTAAACGTTTTCGCTCTTATGATTACGATGCACCGTTCAATTATTCCCAGATCAATAATTATGCTGTGGAGCAAGCTCAAGGAGATTATTTATTATTTTTGAATAATGATACGGAGATACTTACTCCAGAATGGATTAACGCCATGGTGGAACAGAGTCAAAGAAAATCTATTGGCGCGGTAGGTAGTCTGTTGCTATATCCCGATCTTACTGTTCAACATGGGGGAGTAATTTTAGGCATTGGTGGTGTAGCAGGACACAGCCATAAAGATTTTCCTGCTTCGGGATCGGGTTATATATCTCAATTGGTTTCAACTAATAATTATTCGGCAGTTACGGCTGCTTGTCTAATGTGTCGTCGAGAAGTATTTGAGTTGGTCGGGGGTTTTGAACCTGAATTAGCGATCGCTTTTAATGATATTGATTTTTGTCTTAAGCTAATTAGTCATGGCTTTCGTAATGTTTACCTTCCCCACGTAGTTTTATATCACTATGAGTCTAAAAGCCGAGGTTATGAAGATACTCCCGTCAAAAAAGCCCGTTTTGCCCAGGAAATTAATTATATGCAGCAAAAATGGTCGCAAATCTGCGATCGCGATCCCTGTTATAATCCCAATTTAAATAAAAACAATGGCGACTATCAACTTAAGATCTGATTGTATTTAGTCAAATATGTCACTATAAACTATACAAATTGTGCAAATATGGATACGATTGGGCATAAAAGCTATCCTGAACTAAAAGAATCTTTATTAGATGAAAATAGTAGTTTAACCAAAATGCTGGGCTTAATTGGCAATAATAAACAGGTCGTAGATTTTGGTTGCGCGACTGGTTATTTTGCTCATCTGTTGAGTCAACAACAGTGTCTGGTGACAGGTGTGGAAATTAATTCAGAGGCAGCTTCGGCTGCAAAGCAGTATTGTCAAGAAGTAATCGTTGCAGACTTAGATTTTGTTTCTGTTCAGGATATATTAGGCGATCGCCAATTTGATGTGGCTGTTTTTGGTGATGTTTTAGAGCATCTGCGCGATCCTTGGCAAGTTCTGCGAGATACCCAACAAATTTTAAAAGAAGATGGATACGTAGTGGCTTCGATCCCGAATATCGCCCATGGAGCAATTCGGCTGTCTCTGTTACAAGGAAAGTTTGAATACACAGAATTAGGCATCTTAGATAATACTCATCTGAGATTTTTTACCAGAAAAACTGTGCAAGATTTAGTAGAAAATTCTGGATATTTATTAAAAGATATTGAAAGAACCAAATTACCGTTGCTGGCTAATAATAATTTAGTTCCTCACGTTAATATCAATGATTTTGATCGCGAGATGATTGAAAAAATGCAACAAGATGAAGATATTGATACTCTGCAATTTGTAGTTAGAGCTGTTCCTTGTTCTGTCGAAGAAAGATTAGCGGACTGGCAAAATCGCTACGGTCAACTGCTCCAAGACTCACAAACCAATCAATCTGAGCTTGAGCAGAGTCAGAATACCACCCAGCAGTTACAATCTAAGCTTGAACAGAGTCAGAATACTATTCAGCAGTTACAATCTGAGCTTGAGCAGAGTCAGAATGACCATCCAGCAGTTACAATCTGAGCTTGAACAGAGTCAGAATACCATCCAGCAGTTACAATCTGAGCTTGAGCAGAATCTTGAACAGGGCAAGCAGGCGATCGCTACTATCCAGTGGATGGAAACTAGCAAATTCTGGCAGCTTCGAAGTAAGTGGCTCAAGCTCAAGCTTTTTTTCAACCTGAATCGTTAGAGTAACAAAGTAATAGGGAGATATGATAACTAACAAACAATCGATCAATACAGTTCATCTGTTCGTGACATCTTTAGGAAATCATTTCATGATTGAGATTGCCGAGATCTTCCATGAAGGATTCAAAAATAATGGTGTTGAGTCTCAGATCAAGGTCGATCAGCGACCCTCTACTCATCCAGAACCAGGGCTGATTCAAATAGTCATTGCACCCCATGAGTTTTTTAATCTATTTCTTGACCCTAGGCTTAAACCTGGAGAAAAAATTAAAGACTTTTTAAAAGCTGTATACATGCTCAGTGCAGAGCAGCCCCTTACCCACTGGTTTGAAATGGCTTGCAAGCGAGCATCTTCTTCTCAAGGCGTGTTAGATATCACGGAACATACTGCCCTGGAATATCGCAAACGGGGAATTTTCACTATTCATGCACCTTTGGGCTATGCCTCATGTTTTGAAGCAGGTACGGAGTCCAATCCCCACAATCTACCCGATCGCCAATTTGATCTCCTCTTCCTCGGCAGTATTTCTCATAAGCGAGAATTGTTTTTATCTCAAAATGCAGCCCTATTTAATCAATACAACAGTAATATTGTGATTACTCGTTTAGAAAAGCCCAAGTTTTCCCATACCAAAGGTTTTTTTGCCGACCAGGATCGCAATCGTTTACTCCGTTCATGTAAAATTTTGGTCAACGTTCATGCCAATGACAACACTTATTTTGAATGGTTGCGCGTGATTATGGCGATCGCTAACGGTTGTTTAGTAATCTCGGAAACCAGTGATTATATTGAACCCCTCGTCAATGGCAAACATTTAATCATTACCGAATTAGATGACATTGCTGCTCAATGCGAGTATTATCTCGAACATGAATCAGAGCGACTAGCCATTGTTAATGAAGCCTATCAATTTATCACCCAAGAATTCAATAGCACCATCCTTTGCCAATCTATCTTACAAAAACTAGAACAGCAAACCGAACACATCGTTGAACTTCAAAGGGTATAGCCAGCATGGAAAGTATCAATTCTGCCAAACGAAACATCATGGGAACAAGGCTAGAAATGGCAAAACTCTGTTCTTTTTTAGGAAAAGATCCTTGGGTTTTGTCAGCCAATGCAGCATACGATAGCTGTTCTGATCCCAGTGTTACAGTAATCGTCACCCTCTATAATTATTCAGAATACATTCAAGAATGCTTAGATAGTGTCTGCGCCACAGTTACAGATGGTTTGCCTGGTGGCTTTGATGTTCTAGTTATTGATGACTGTTCTACCGACAAATCCGCAAGCTTGGTAGAAGAATATATTCACCAGGTTGATACCCCAATTTGCCTGGTCAAAAAAATCTACAATACTGGTCTAGCTGATGCCCGTAATTGTGGGTTAAAAATGGCTCGCGCCCCTTTTGTCTTTATTTTGGATGCAGACAACTGGATTTATCCAAATTGCTTAGAAATTTTATATCAGGGAATTAATGAATCGGGTTGTGCTGCTGTATATGGCATCATTAATTGCTTTTGCAACAAAACAGGTAAAGGTGTTGGGCTAAACTCTTTTTATGAGTGGGATGTGAGGGAATTGCTTAGTGGTCCTTATATCGATGCCATGGCAATGTTTAAAAAAGATATTTTGCTCAGAGTAGGCGGTTATTCTAGCGAACTGATGCTGGTTGCTTGGTCGGGATGGGAAGACTATGATCTATGGCTCAACCTAGCTCAATCTGGTTATAGTGCTAAGTTAGTTCCGCAAATTGTGAGTTCTTATCGTGTTCATCCAACTTCAATGATCAACACTACCAATATCTATACTGATATATTGGTGCAGTATTTTCGGCAAAAATTTGTCAAACTTATCGAACAATACCAAGATCTAGACACCGTTTTTGGGATGCCACGACATATAGAAATCAGTACTGAAAACTGCGCTATGGTACAGCTAAGAGAGGCAAAAGCCCTGATTGAAGCTATGGAAACTAGTAAGTTTTGGAAGCTTAGAACCCGCTGGTTTAAAATCAAAAAATTGGTGGGAATTACAAATCATTAGCAACAGATATCTTTGAAGACCACAGACTGAATAGTTGACAACACCAACCATTTAAAATAGACACAATCAGATAAGTAAACTCGACTAGACTCATAATTCTGCTGGTTACTCTCAAAATTACTCAAAATCAATTGATTTAATGATTAAAATAGCGGAGACTCATCTCATCATCAGCGATCGCACTTGGAGGTAACGATAATGATCTCCTAGACGGTGGTAATGGCAATGACACTTTGAGAGGAGGATCGGGTAACGATCAACTAATTGGGGGTGAAGGTACAGATTCACTCCTCGGTGAATCAGGTAACGATACTTTATTCGGTAGCAGCGGCAATGATACCCTGACAGGATCGGCAGGTGATGATGTTCTTCAAGGCGGTAATGGCGCAGATCGAATTGAGGGAGGAAGTGGTAACAATATAGTATATGGTGGTGCAGATGCTGATACTTTTGTATTAATCAACGCTGGTTTAAGTAACGTACAGGACTTTGTAGACGGTACAGACAAAATTACTTTAGGGAGTGGTTTAACTTTTGCTGACTTAACTATTCAGGATAATGGTGGAGATACGGAAATTCTTAATACAAATAATGATGTTATTGGTTTGTTGGTAGATATTGCTGACACAAATATAACTGCGGCAGATTTCGTGTAAAAATGCTTGAAGATGCGATCGTCGTGCAGTTATATTATCCGACTGAAGGCGATCGCGAAAACATTGTTTTTGTTTTTCACAACAATACTATTAAAGGGTATATCGAAATAGGATTTAGTATAAATCAGATTCGGCTTTACAGTCTTTAGGAGTGAAATACAAATCTGTTGTACTTTGAACAATGTTCAATGTTCAATGTTGTGACAGGCTGCTAACAAATCCTGATGTAGTTGAGGATTGCTAGCGACGATCGCGCCATTATAACTATAATCTTGGCAGGTTTGTAAAGGAGGCAAAGGTAAACCATCCAATCCTGTGACGATACAGCCGTTTTCTTGTGCCATAAATGCAAGGGCTGCACTATCAATAAACTTACCTCGTTTAGTAATCCAGCCGCTTAACTCTCCTGTAAAGATGCCGTTGTAGTTGGGAAATTTGACAGTAGAAGAATAACAATTCTCGATATCGATTACTTGATACTTATCTTGTAATGCGGGTTTTAAATGTGCCATACCCCAACCTAAGAGAATGGCAGGGGCAGAATTATTTATATTTAATCTACTGCAATCATCTAAGTCTTGTTGAAGATTGCCCTGATATACTCCTTCATTTTTGATTGCGTAGTAGTAGCAGTCTTGAGCAGGAGAAATGGCAATTACCGCCTCGTAGCTATCAGCATTTAAAATACTCAGAATAATCTGATAATTATCAAAACCATCAAGATAGTATTTTGTCCCATCAATTGGATCTAAGGTAATGAGATAGTTATTTGTCCTTAACTCCGTCGAGGAAAAGTATTTGGTATTGCGCGATTGTGCGTATTCTTCGCCATAAAAAGCCAGATCGGGATATGTTCCCAGTAAAGCTACCTCCACCATGGTTTGAATAGAGAGATCGGCATCGGTTAAAGCTGCTGATAAGATATTATCCCCCGCATCTTTAGCTGGTAGGGAAACAATCTTGGCTTGGATTTGCCTTGCGTAACCCGCAGCCACTCGTAAATGGGGTAATAAAGCTTGTAATATTTCACGGGGAAGAGAAGGAGAAGACATATCGACTTGTTGAGCTTGTTTAAGTGACGCGATCGCTATTAATCTGAAGAAAACATTAGCATAACTCCATTAGATGATTTAAATCTGTCTACAATATTAAGCTTAAGCAAGCATTAGAAATTTGAGGAGGTGGAATGGCACTCTACGACGTGATTGGCAAAACCTACGCTCAAACGAGAAGAAGCGATCCGCGAATCGCTGGAAAATTGCTAGAGATTTTGGCATCCTCAAAAGCTCATACCATTGCAGATATCGGTGCTGGTACGGGTTCTTACGCGCATGTTCTAGCAGAGTATGGGTATTATGTTTTAGCAATTGAACCCTCAGCAATGATGCGAAGTCAAGCGATCGCCCATCCTGCTATTGAGTGGATTAATGGATCTGCTGACAACTTGCCTTTGTTTGAGCGAACAGTAGACGCAGCTATTGTCATGCTTGCCTTCCACCATTTCCCAGATTCTCGACAAGCACTGCGGGAGATTCATCGGGTTGTAGGTAATGGACAAATAGTTTTGTTTACTTATGATCCAGCAATGATTTCTAGTTTTTGGTTAACCGAGTATTTTCCCTCCCTGATCAAAGACGTTGAAACCACATTTTTACCAATTCCCAAGTTGATAGATGAAATTCAATCGATTGTAGATAATTCTGTGAATATTGTTCCTTTCCCATTGCCAGACGACTTATCAGATTCATTTGCAGCGGTAGGCTGGGCGCGACCAGAGCTTTATCTCGATCGCCAGATTCGCGATGGAATCTCTTCATTTGCCAAGATGGATGGTGATCAACTGAACGAGGGGTTATCTCTCCTAAGAGCAGATTTGGCAAGTGGGTTATGGAATCAAAAATATGGATATTTACGCCAGCAAGACCAGTATGATGTCGGATATAGGTTTATTCACAGTTCAGGCGCATAACCATCATTTCTTGCATACAGACCGCATATAGGCAGTCTTCTTCCTTCATCATCATCTTACTGACTATTTCGGATAAAAATCGAGATAATTACTGTATGTATATTAATTGTGGATACAGTACATAATCGCTATATATTAGGTCAGGTGAGTATAGTGTCTCTAGTGGACGTGGACATAAATAAAGCACCTATTCAAAAAGTTTGAAACCTTTGAACTAAAAAACTTTTGACTTCTTGATGCAGTCGCTCACGGGGGGAACCCCCAAGACCGCGCTGCATCGCTTTTGACTTTTGACTTTTGACTTTTGACTTTTGACTTCCGCGTAGCGGTACTAGTGATATGCAGTCTTATTCCTTAATTGCGCCAGCGAAGATTAATCTTTACTTAGAAATAATTGGCGATCGCCCTGACGGTTTTCATGAGTTGGTCATGATTATGCAAAGTGTTGGGTTGGCAGATCGGCTTGATATTCAGCCTAGTGATACTCAAAAGATTCAGATCTATTGCGATCATCCTCAAGTGCCTACGGATCAGACTAACCTGGCATATCGTGCTGCTCAGTTGATGTGTGATACTTTTCCCCAGATGTATGCTAACTACGGTGGAGTCAGTATTAGAATTGAAAAAAATATTCCCGTGGCTGCGGGTTTGGCTGGCGGTTCGGGAAATGCAGCAGCGGTACTAGTAGGTATTAATCTGCTGTGGAAATTAGGGTTGGCTCAACCAGAATTGCAGGATTTAGCTGCGGGATTAGGCTCTGATATTCCTTTTTGTATCTCTGGGGGAACGGCGATCGCCACAGGTAGAGGAGAAAAACTTGATGATCTCCAACCTTTAGGCAATATGTGGGTGGTTTTGGCTAAATATGACAATATTAGCGTCTCAACTCCTTGGGCATACCAAACCTATCGACAACAATACAGCGAAACCTATATATCTGATCGAGCAGGAATTGCTGCTCGCACTGCTAAAGTAAGTTCTGGATCTTTAGTTAAAGCGATCGCCCATCATCGTAACTCGGAAATTGGTAAATTAATCCATAATGATTTAGAAAAAGTAGTTTTACCTACCTATCCTCAAGTAGCGCAGCTCAAGGCTGCTTTTACTGCTCAAAATGTTTTAGGCACTATGATGTCGGGATCTGGCCCGACTGTGTTTGCTCTGTGTGAATCAGAAGCTCAGGCGATCGCAGTGCAGCAACAGGTGAGAAGCCAAATAGCCGCTCCACAGCTACAATTTTGGGTGACAAAGCTGGCTACTACAGGAATTCAAATTAGACCCTGAGAAATAATTAACTTCTTGTCCGAATCCATAACGAAGATGAACTTATTATTTCAGTCTACTCGTCGTCGGTTGGCGCTGTGGTACACCGCAGTAACGGCGGTGCTGCTTTTATTATTTGCTATCGGTGTATATTTTTATGTTCGTACGACTCTAGTTGATCGCATTGATGACACCTTAAAGCATGTGGTGGAGGTAGTCGATCGCTCGTTGGTAATTCAGCCACTAGCAGAAACAAAGGGTATATATGGCGTAAATATTGATGCTAGCTTTAATCAGAATGTTGATAATTTAGAAGACGATCATATTGATTTGGAATGGTTTAATCCTCAACAAGAGTTATTATGGTCTACTTTTGCCCAGCCAATTGACTATCCTCTTCATCCTAATCGTACTGGTGAGACGGTTTATCTAACAGGCGATCGCATTTTGCGCCAGATTGTCCAGAAAGTAGAGTTAGAACATCGAGTTTTGGGCTATTTAAGGGTTAGCCATCCCTGGTTTGAAGTGACCAAGCCGATTAATCAGCTGACTAGAGATTTAATTATTGGCATTAGTCTGATGATTCTGTCTGTGGGTGGAATTGGCTGGTTGTTATCGGGTATTGCGATCGAGCCGATTCAGGTATCTTATTCTAGTTTGAAGCAGTTTACTGCTGATGCTTCCCATGAGTTACGCAACCCCATTGCTATCATCCAAACTAATGTCCAGATGGCGTTAGCTTATCCAGAAGCAGAACCTCAGCTACAGCAAAGACAGCTTCAGATCATTGAACGCTTGACTCAAAAATTGGGGCGTTTGGTCAATGATTTACTATTCCTGGCTCGTTCAGATAGTGGCATCGCCGAGCTAGACTGGCAAGCTGTACCCTTAGATGCCCTGTTGATCGATGTAATTGAGGAACAGCGCATTGCTGCTGCGCAAAAGGGACTATTTCTTTCTCTCCGCATTGTTGAACCAGAGATTACCACAGAAAATCTTAACGAAGAAGATATTTTTACCGTCCAAGGTGACTGGGATTATTTATCTCGTTTGTTTACTAACCTGATTGCTAATGCGATCGAACATACCGAATGCCAAGAAGCAACAGAAGCCTCAATAGAAGTAGAGTTAGCCTTAATCAAACCTGCAAGCAAATCCCTGAGAGTTCGAGAAGATAGTCAACATAAATTAGAAGTTAAAGTTAAAGACAACGGCAAAGGCATACCCGAAGATGCATTGTCTCATATCTTTGACCGCTTTTATCGTGCCGATCCTGCTCGTTCGCCCCAGCGCCAAATCAACACGCCTACGGGAGCAGGTTTAGGATTAGCGATCGCCAAAGCCATTGTCGAAAATCACCAGGGAAATATTACTGTAGAGAGCGTCTTAGAACAGGGAACAACTTTCACCATCACTCTTCCCCACAGTCTGAAATGATCTCTGATTATAGACCGAAAAAACAGTATTGTTTGGAAAAATTGGCACAAAAAAGCTAGCAAAGTCTCTTTTAAAAGCCGAGAAAGATTCATCACCAAGAAAATAATAGCAATTGAAGTTTGAGAAGTTGACTCAAGTTTTAGTCATGATTCTCTTGAGACTAAATCTTCTTTTTCCTTGTCTAAATTTTCCTTCAATCAAGCCCTATTGATCGCGATTAATTAAGTAATAATTGTAATAATTAAGTTCGATTTGTTGTTCATAAATTTGAACGTCACCAGTTCGCAAAGCATGTTGAATAGCGTTCATTCGCTGATGGGCAAGTTCGATCGGCAGCAGATCAAACAGATTTTTACCAATGGCATCAACTCTTGAAATCACCGTGTTGATACTATTTCCTTCAATTAAATCTATGCAAGTTCCATCGGCAGTCATCCAAACGATCAAATCGGGGATCGCTTTGAGGATTTGATTTTTAGTTGCTTCACTCTGTCGCAATGCTTCCTCCGCACAGACGCGATCAGTAATATCGATATCAACTGCTGTTATAAGCCAGGAGGCGGTTGCTTCATCCCAGCGAGACGTAAGATGACCTGAAATCCAACGCAGTGAATCATCTTTATGGTAAAAACGATACTCTTCTGTAAATGTGCCTTCAGTCATGAAGTTTTTCACTGTTGAGTTCCAGCACTTGCGCCGCATCATCTGGAAAAACTCGTGATTGCCATAAGGCGGGATCTGCCATTAATTCTTGAGCCGTGTAGCCAAACACCGCTTCACAGCCCTCCGAGCGGTATTCATATTGCCAATTTCCATCGGGGAAAACCCGAATGCTAGTAACAGCCGCGATCGCTGAATTGAGGACATGATTGAGTTTTGCTTCAGAGCGTTGCAGCGCCAGTTCAAGTTGCTTACGATCGGTAATTTCTTTGGCAATTCCAATCAGGCATAGTTGTCCTTGAAGCTCAATACTTTCGGCTGAAAAGAGGATTGTCAGCAGTCTGCCTGATTTTTGACGCATTGTGCATTCGAGATTGCGAACTCGTCCATCTGCTTGCGCAATTCCTCGGGCCACTTCGGTGACGTGACACAGTGCAGCAACACGAGGTCAATGTAATCCGTCTTCAGTTCCTTTAAGAACCGCTCGATCACCACATCAGCATCCGGACGCTCTTTCTCGATGACTTTCGTGACCGCCTCGACCGTGAGCGGCTCGACGTAGGTGGCGTCGGCCAGATCCGGGTCGGTCATGATGGTGGCCGGATTGGAATTGATCAGTACGATCCGGTAACCCTCTTGGCGTAGCGCCTTGCACGCCTGGGCTCCGGAATAGTCGAACTCGCAAGCCTGCCCGATCACGATCGGCCCGGCGCCGATGATGCAGATCGTCTTGATGTCGGTGCGCTTGGGCATGGGCGGTTAGCCTTG
>JAAUOU010000173.1 GCA_012034765.1 Pleurocapsaceae cyanobacterium CSU_1_1
TCAAAAAACTTTGTGGTTTAAAAACCGTCAAACTATTGCATTGTCTAGGTTCTTGGCGCTTGCGGGGGACGAATCCCTCTCAACCGCGCATTTACCAATATAGGTAACTTTTAAGATTATGTCAACCTTAAACAAGAATTTTTTTTGGTTTATGGGATTTTTAATCTGCTGCGATTATCTTTTAAACTTTGCCAGTTATAGTGTTAAGGCATTTAGTTTATTGTTTAAATTAGCTAAAAAAGTTTGTATGACTAGTTTACCTTCCTTAATAATTGTCGATCGTCTGTTGGAAAATTGGTTGTTAGAAGATCTTGGCAGAGGAGATTTTACTACTCAAGGATTATTTAATAGTAAAATTGCTATTGGTCGAGGAATATGGGTTGTAAAAGAAGACGGAATAATTGCAGGATTACCGATCGCAGCGAGAGTTTTTGAATTACTAGACAAGCAAGCTCAGTTCATCTGTAATGTAGAAGAGGGAGACTATTGTAAGTCGGGTACACAGATTGCCAATATAGAGGGAAGTAAACAAGCATTGCTCACAGGAGAAAGAGTGGCGCTGAATTTGGCTATGCGTTTAAGTGGAATTGCTACAGTAACTCACAGTTATGTGCAAGAAATTGGTAACTTGCCAACTAAATTAGTGGATACGAGGAAAACCACGCCTGGGTTAAGAGTGTTGGAAAAATATGCTACTCGCGTAGGTGGTGCAGTAAATCATCGCATGGGGCTAGATGATGGAGTAATGATCAAAGATAATCATATAAAAGCAGCGGGGGGAATAGAAAAAGCGATCGCTCTTTTGAGAAATAATATTCCCTATCCTTTAAATATAGAAGTAGAGACTAGCAATATAGAAGAAGTACAACAGGCATTAGCCTACAATGCAGATATTATTATGTTGGACAATATGCCTCTTGAAATCATGGCAGAGGCAGTAAAAATTATTCGTGCGACAAACTCTCGAGTCAAAATTGAAGCATCGGGAAATATCACTTTAAAAACTATTCGTGCGGTAGCGGAAACGGGAGTTGATTATATTTCTAGTAGCGCACCGATAACGCAATCGCCTTGGTTAGATTTAAGTATGAGAATAACTTAGCTTGTATAAAGTAAAACATGACTAATAGCTCCTAATTACTGCAATGATTGATGAATAATTATGCCGACCTACTTAATTGATAAAGTGATGATAGAAATCCCCAGTTAAAATATGACAACTGCGATCGCAACTCAATTAAAATCGATTAATGAGACTGAACTCATTGAATTAAGTAATGCAGATGTTTATTGGCACAAAATTTATCAAATAATAGATAGTAGCCAGCCGATTTATTTATTATTTCCCCAAACTATCGAAGCACTAGCGGAAATAGTTAGGCAGGCATCACAGCACCAATGGCGCATTTTAATCTGCGGTCATGCCAGCAAACTAAACTGGGGCAAGATTACTCAAGATATTCAGTTGGTAGTTAGTACTCAAAAATGCGATCGCCTGATTGAACATGCAATGGGAGATCTGACGGTGACGGTAGAAGCTGGCATGAAGTTAGCCGATCTACAGTCAAAATTGCGATCGCATAATCAGTTTTTGCCGATAGATTCCCCTTATGCCAATGCCACTCTAGGAGGAATTGTCGCCACAGCAGATACAGGAAGTTGGCGACAGCGCTACGGTGGTGTAAGAGATTTATTACTCGGTTTGTCTTTTGTGCGTGCTGATGGCAAAATCGCCAAAGCTGGCGGTAGAGTGGTCAAAAACGTAGCGGGTTATGACTTGATGAAGTTGTTCACAGGCGCTTATGGCACTTTGGGGGTAATAACTCAACTTACCTTTCGTCTCTATCCTTTGATGGCTAATTCTCAAACAATGCTAATAACGGGAAAAGCCGAACAGATCGCTCAAGCCACCCAAACTATCCGCAATTCTGGCTTGACACCGACGGCAATGGATTTATTATCTGCCACAGTAATCAAGCAGCTAGATTTAGGCTCAGATATGGGCTTAATGCTGCGTTGGCAAACAATTCCTGAAAGTATTGAACAGCAAATATCCCAGGTAAAAGCGATCGCTCAACAGTTAGATTTAGCTACTAGTATTTATCAAGATGAGCTAGAAGACAAGCTGTGGAAAGACTGTGGGGAGATAATCAGTATTCCGCAATCAGCAGCAGCGGTTACCTGTAAAATTGGCATTGCTCCTGCGGTGGCTGTTGGTTTGCTTCAAATTGGCGATCTCGCCCTAAAGGATACCGCTCCGCATAAAGCATTCCCGAAGGGAAATAGCCACAGTAATATACTAACTAAAGTTCATGCAAGTAGTGGTCTTGGACAATTACAGCTAAATGCAAATTATGCAAATTATGAGTTACTGGAGCAAATGCGATCGCACTGTCAGCAAAATCAAGGCTTCTTAACTATTTTGGATGCACCCCCAGAAGTTAAGCAACAGATAGATGTTTGGGGCTATTCAGGTAACGCAATTAAAACCATGAAGGGGATTAAAGATCAGTTCGATCCGCAAAATATCCTCAATCCAGGTCGTTTTATCGTTTAGTAGAAATATAAAATATATTAAGCATTTAAAATAATACGATTAATTGAATACAGCTAGACTTCAAGCTCTAAAAGACTTAGCATTAGCTACTAAGTAAAATCGTGATTGAGGAAAGAGATTGAACAAGCTATTAAAAGTAGCTAGGGCGATCGATCTGCTTAACGAATGGGTTGGTCGAATTAGTTACTGGCTCGTACTGTTGATGGTTGCCATCGGTGCATGGAATGTACTGGGACGTTATTTAGGGAAGATGATGGGGACAAATCTTACTTCTAATTCTCTGATCGAAGTGCAGTGGTATCTATTTGATGTGATATTTTTATTTGGTGCCGCCTATGCCCTTAAATATAACGAACATGTTCGAGTAGATATATTTTATCGAGGCTGGAGTCGTCGGCGCAAAGCACTAGCCAACTTTTTGGGCAATCTTATATTTTTAATTCCCTTTAGCAGTCTATTAATTTACTATTCCTGGGGAACAGTGATTAATTCTTGGAAGATACGCGAAATGTCTCCCGATCCTGGCGGTTTACCCCGTTATCCGATCAAGTTAACGATTATTTTGGCTTGTATATTATTAATCTTGCAGGGAATTTCCGAAGCGATTAAAAACTGGAATATTTATTGTAGTCGGGAGGAGAACTAATGGAATGGTTAGGTATCGCCATGTTCGCAGGAGCATTAGTCTTTCTCTCGTTTGGCTTTCCTGTCGCCTTTTCTCTTGGCGGAGTAGCGATGCTCTTTGCCCTCATTGGTGCAGCAGTGGGGGAATTTAGCTTTAGCTTTTTTCATGCCATGCCCAGCCGTATTTTTGGCATTATGTCTAACTATACGTTGCTAGCAATTCCCTACTTTATTTTTCTGGGTTCGATGCTGGAAAAAACAGGTATTGCCGAAAAACTATTAGAAACAATTGGAATGCTCTTTGGTAGAGTGCGCGGGGGTTTGGCTTTAGCAGTGGTACTAGTGGGGGCATTACTAGCTGCTTCTACAGGAGTAGTTGCGGCAACTGTCGTGGCAATGGGCTTAATTTCTCTACCAATTATGCTGCGCTATGGCTACAACAAAGAATTAGCAGCGGGGGTTATTGTCGCTTCGGGGACTCTAGGGCAAATTATTCCTCCTAGTGTAGTGCTGGTGGTTTTGGGAGATCAGCTAGGTGTTCCCGTCGGCGATTTATTCGTTGGCTCATTAATTCCTGGGTTAATGATGGCGGGTGCTTTTGCTATCCATGTCTTAATAGTGGCTTATCTTAAACCTGAAGTCGCTCCTGCTTTACCTCCTGGTGCCAGAATGAGTGGTAAAAAGCTCTTGACGCGCATGGTCACAGTGATGTTGCCTCCTTTGCTGTTAATTGTGATTATTTTGGGCAGTATTTTTATGGGTATTGCTACCCCAACAGAAGCAGGAGCTTTGGGTTCGGTAGGAACAATTCTTTTAGCCGCTGTTAATCGTCAATTGACTTGGGCGGCATTGCGAGAAGTTTGTGATGCTACTATGCGAATTACCACGATGGTAATGTTTATCCTCATTGGTTCAACTGCCTTCAGTTTGGTGTTTAGGGGTTTAGGGGGCGATCGCTTTATGCAACACTTGCTGGTTAACCTTCCTGGAGGAAAAGCTGGGTTCTTGCTTGTTAATATGCTGGTAATTTTTTTACTCGGCTTTTTTATTGATTTCTTTGAAATTGCTTTTATTGTTATTCCCATTTTTGCCCCTGTCGCTCAACAGCTAGGACTAGATCTATTGTGGTATGGAGTAGTGCTGGGAGCTAATTTACAAACCTCATTTCTCACTCCTCCTTTTGGATTTGCTCTCTTCTATCTCCAAGGAGTTGCCCCACCAGAACTGGAAACTAAAGACATTTATCGCGGAGCAATACCTTTTATTTTGCTACAGCTTTTGGTTTTAACTCTAATTATTATTTTTCCTCAAATAGTTAACTTCTTGCCCTCTCTAAGTTCTTCCTAAGAGTGAATTAAATGATACAATAAGTATGACTAATATAGCCTAGTAAGAAGATGGTTGAGAGATTAAAGCGGTGGGAATCACCCCGTAAACAAGGACGCAATGATAAAGGCAAAGGTGGCACTGCTAGAGCAAGACAACTCCGAAAACGAGAACAAATGCTACGGCAAAGGCTGAAAAGTAACGGTTCGTCGAAACCAGAAAAGTTCAAGCAACAAGAGAGGGAAATCATACCCTCTCTTTTTATGGGCAATATTGTTGGTTTTCAGGAATCTTTTTCCAACTCTGTGCTTCTGGGCAAAAGTATTACGAACCTATATAGGTATGCAAGTCAAATAAATACAATCATTTGTACAAAGTAGTTACAGAAATTTATTTTTACTGAAGTCTTCCCCCCAGGGTTATTTCATTCTAAATGGTATTGTAATTATGGTAGTTTGATTAAACTAGAAAAATGAGTGAAATAGCTATAATAGAAGCATTCTCTGGAATGCCAGATCATAGAAGAAAACAGGGGACAA
>JAAUOU010000058.1 GCA_012034765.1 Pleurocapsaceae cyanobacterium CSU_1_1
TTGGGGTATCTATGTACCCCGTTTACTTATCTAGCTAGCCTTGCTATATTCACTTTTGAGTAAGTTTTGAGTAAAGCAACGCTACTTTTGGTTATTGACCTTCGGTCAAGGCTCGACGCGAACGAGCTTGTGAGTAAGCGGAGAGGGGGGATTCGAACCCCCGATGAAGTTTACACCCCATAACTCCTTAGCAGGGAGCCGCTTTCAACCGCTCAGCCACCTCTCCAAATTACTGCTTTGCTTTATCGATTTTGAATTATAACAGATTTATTTTGACTAACGACAAAAATAGCCGAATTATGGCGTAACTTAACTTTTATTAAAGATAATTTGATTTCTTAATGCTAGAGACATAGTAAAAATTCAACTGGTAAATTTAATTAAAAATTAATTAAAAATTTATTCATGTCCTAACTTAGTACTGAATTAGCATGGGAGGGCAAGCCCTCTGCCTGAGCTAAAATTTGAATAGTGCTAGACATTTTTTTCAAAGCAGTTGCCGAATATTGAATCAAGCTAGAGTGCTTCATAAAAGTTTCTACGCTTAATGCCGAAGCATAACGAGCTGCTCCTGATGTTGGTAAAGTATGATTTGGGCCTGCTAAATAATCTCCAGTTGCTTCTGGAGTCGAGTTGCCAATAAAGATTGCTCCCGCGTGACGAATCTGCTCAATTAAGTCCCACGGTTCTGCTATTTCTAGTTCTAAATGTTCTGGAGCAAACAAGTTCGACAATTCTGCTGCTTCTGCCAGGGAGTCTACAACAACAATCAAACCGTAATTAGCGATCGCTTTTTCCGTTAAAATCTTGCGTGGATGATCGGCTAGCTGATAAGTAACTTCATGCTGTACTTTTTGAGCCAATTCTCTACTAGTGGTAATTAAAATAGCGGCAGCCATCGGATCGTGTTCTGCTTGGGCTAATAAATCCGCAGCGACATAGACTGGATTAGCCTGTTCGTCAGCAATCACCAACACCTCCGAAGGTCCAGCTAAAGAATCTATCCCTACTGTCCCATAAACCATTTTCTTGGCGAGGGTAACGTAAATATTGCCAGGACCAGTAATTACATCCACTTTGGGAATAGTTTGAGTTCCATAAGCCAGTGCGCTGACTGCCTGCGCCCCACCAACGCGATAAATTTCTTCTATTCCCGCTTCTTGTGCAGCTACTAATACTGCGGGATTGATTTTCCCATCCTGACCTGGGGGTGTAACCATAACTATACGCGGAACTTGGGCCACCTTGGCAGGGATAGCATTCATTAAAACAGTGCTAGGGTATGCAGCCCTTCCCCCAGGCACATACAGTCCTGCTCGATCTACAGGGGTATAGCGCTTACCTAAAACCACGTCGTCTTCTTCAAACTGTACCCAGGATTTAGGAACTCGCTGACGATGAAAAGCTTCAATTTTTTGGCAGGCGATCTGGATTGCACTCAATAAATCTTTGGATATTTGTTGATAAGCAGCGTCTAGCTCTGAGCCTCTAACTCTTAGCTGATCAGCAGTATAAACTTGTCGGTCAAATTTTTCAGTGTATTCTAACAAAGCGCGATCGCCATTTTGCTTAACGTTAGCAACGATTTCCCGAACAACTGCTTCTTTGGGCTGAACGTCATCACCATTGTTGCGATCGCTGATTCTTTTTAGTTCTGTTAGTGCCTCAGTTTGCCGATCATCAATTATTCGCAGCATCGAGATCCCCATATCCATTTGAGCTTTTACACAGAAGTAAACTTTTACTTCTAGATTTATTATATAAATCTTTACAGTAAGAAAGCCACTCTTGTCCTAGCTTAACGCGAATTTCATCGTCAATTCCTAGTTGAGCGCTATCCAATCAAGTTTCTAAAACAACTTGACATTAAGTGGAAATACTTGCTAAACTTTAAAATCCAATTCTATGTGTAATTCCAGAATTAATTACTTAACCAGCAATTTCTGTTTAAAAAACTGTGGCTAACTCTAAATCGGCAATCAAACGGATCAAAACAGCAGAACGCAACCGTCTACGCAATAAGACATACAAGTCTTCCCTGAAAACCCTGACTAAAAAGTATTTTAGCGCGGTAGAAGCTTACACAGCCGAACCAACTTCTGAAAACATGGAAGTGGTCAATCATGCTATGTCCGAAGCCTACAGCAAAATTGATAAAGCTGTAAAACGCAAAGTGTTGCATCGAAATAACGGTGCGAGAAAAAAATCTCGTATTGCCAGAGTTCTAAAGCAGGCAACCGCTGCTTAAAACTAGCTTAATATACCAAGATAAAATACAAAATTATTTTAATCTTTCAGGATAGCTCTCAAAAATAAGCAAAATAACCAAGCAATACACCAGGTATAAATGCAGTTAATAGATACCCATGTTCACATCAACTTTGATGTTTTTCAGGGGAATTTAACCTCCTTAAGGCAACGCTGGCAGGAAGCAGGTGTAGCTCATCTCGTACATTCATGTGTCGAACCAAAAGAATTTCAGGGAATGCAGTGTATTGCTGATCGTTTCCCTGAATTATCATTGGCGGTGGGTTTACATCCTTTGGATGTTCATAAGTGGGATGATACTACGGCGAATGAGATTGAAACTCTGGCGGGTTCTGATAGTCGAGTGGTGGCGATTGGCGAAACTGGATTGGATTTCTATAAAGCCGACAATCAACAACAGCAGATTTTAGCTCTACAAGAACAACTAAGCATAGCTAAAAAGCTGGATCTTCCCGTGATTATCCATTGTCGCGATGCAGCAGCTAAACTAAAAGAAGTATTAACAGATTTTTGCCATCAGGAAGGTTCGATCAAAGGAGTGATGCACTGTTGGGGGGGGGATGAAATAGAAACCCGATGGTTTCTCGATCTGGGGTTTTATATAAGCTACAGCGGAATTGTAACTTTTAAAAATGCTCAACAGGTTCAAGCAGCAGCCAAAATTGTCCCTAGCGATCGCTTATTAATTGAAACAGACTGTCCTTTTCTCGCTCCAGTTCCCAAAAGAGGTAAAACTAACGAGCCTGCCTACGTGCTATACGTGGCAGAGTACATTTCTCAACTACGGGAGACTTCTTTAGAAATCATTGCCGAACAGACCACTGCTAATGCCTGTCGGTTATTTGGCATCCAATTAAAAACTAAATAACAAAACAATCAAGCAAATTTTTCTCTAACGCTATCTTTGTTGACTAGCCGAACCAGTAAAACATCGTACAACTATCATCTTCATGACTAATTTGACTTACAATCTGCTACCAGACTTAATTGAGATTCAACGTTCTAGCTTTCGTTGGTTTCTGGAAGAGGGATTAATTGAGGAGCTGAATAGCTTTTCCCCAATTACTGACTATACGGGTAAGTTTGAGCTGCATTTTATGGGGGAGAACTATCGGCTTAAAGAACCAAAGTACTCGATGGAAGAAGCAAAACGTCGTGATAGTACCTATAATGTGCAGGTATATGTTCCTACTCGCCTAATTGATAAAGAAAGTGGCGAAATTAAGGAAATGGAAGTTTTTGTTGGCGATCTCCCCTTAATGACAGATCGCGGAACATTCATTATTAATGGCGCAGAACGAGTTATCGTTAATCAAATTGTGCGCTCGCCTGGCGTTTACTATAAATCAGAAACTGATAAGAATGGCCGCCGTACCTACTCTGCTTCTTTGATTCCTAATCGTGGTGCATGGTTGAAGTTTGAGACGGACAAAAATGGTTTAGTTTGGGTCAGAATTGATAAGACTCGTAAACTTTCAGCTCAGGTTTTACTTAAAGCGATCGGCTTAAGCGATAACGAAATTTTAGACGGTATTCGTCACCCAGATTTTTATCAAAAGACCCTAGATAAAGAAGGTAATCCTAGTGAAGAAGAAGCGTTACTAGAGCTGTATCGTAAATTGCGTCCAGGTGAACCTCCTACAGTAAGTGGTGGACAACAATTACTAGAGTCTCGCTTTTTTGACTCCAAACGTTATGACTTGGGCAGAGTTGGTCGTTACAAACTAAACAAAAAGTTACGCCTGACCGTTCCCGACACTACAAGAGTATTAACTACTACGGATATACTATCAGCAGTAGCTTACCTAATTAACCTTGAATTCGATGGTGGCAGTACCGATGATATTGACCACTTGGGAAATCGCCGAGTGCGATCGGTGGGAGAATTATTACAAAACCAAGTCCGTGTAGGTTTGAACCGTTTAGAACGCATCATTCGCGAAAGGATGACGGTTAGTGAAGCCAATAGCTTGACTCCCGCAGCACTAGTCAATCCTAAGCCTTTGGTTGCAGCCATCAAAGAATTCTTTGGTTCATCCCAGCTATCTCAGTTTATGGATCAAACCAATCCTTTAGCAGAGTTAACCCATAAACGTCGTCTTTCAGCTTTAGGCCCTGGTGGTTTAACTAGAGAAAGAGCGGGTTTTGCGGTGCGAGATATTCACCCCACCCAGTATGGTCGAATTTGCCCTGTAGAAACTCCTGAAGGTCCAAACGCTGGTTTGATTGGTTCTCTGGCAACCTATGCCCGCGTTAATTCCTATGGCTTTATTTCTACTCCTTATTATCGTGTTGATTGCGGTCAAGTCTTAAAAAATGAAGATGCCGTCTATCTAACTGCTGATGAAGAAGACGATATGAGAGTTGCTCCTGGAGACGTAGCTACCGATGATGATGGCTATATCCTGGGGGAAACTATCGCTATTCGTTATCGCCAGGAATTTTCTACCTGCGATCCTGAAGAAGTAGATTATGTAGCAATTTCCCCTGTACAAATTGTTTCGGTAGCAACGAGCTTAATTCCCTTCCTCGAACATGATGATGCTAACCGCGCTCTAATGGGTTCTAACATGCAGCGTCAAGCAGTACCGTTGCTGCGTCCTGAACGTCCTTTGGTGGGTACTGGGCTAGAGGCTCAAGCAGCCCGTGACTCTGGAATGGTAGTCGTTTCGCGCACTCACGGTATTGTTACTTACGTGGATGCAGAAGTTGTGCGAGTTAGAGTTGAAGAAGGCAATAACGGCTTATATGCTCCCCAACCTGGAGAAGAAATTGTTTACAAGCTGCAAAAGTATCAGCGCTCTAACCAAGATACCTGTTTAAACCAGCGTCCTCTAGTGTATGCAGGAGAAGATGTAGTTCCTGGTCAAGTACTAGCAGATGGTTCATCCACAGAAGGAGGGGAATTAGCACTCGGACAAAATGTGCTGATCGCTTATATGCCCTGGGAAGGATACAATTACGAGGATGCGATTCTCATTAGTGAGCGTCTAGTGTATGACGATGTTTACACCAGTATTCACGTTGAGAAATTTGAAATTGAAGCTCGACAAACGAAATTAGGACCAGAAGAAATTACCCGCGAAATTCCTAATGTTGGGGAAGATGCTCTACGTAATTTAGACGAACGAGGCATTATCCATATTGGGGCTTGGGTAGAAGCTGGCGAGATTCTAGTAGGGAAAGTAACCCCCAAAGGAGAATCAGATCAGCCCCCTGAAGAAAAGCTACTCAGAGCAATTTTTGGTGAAAAAGCCAGAGACGTGCGGGATAACTCCTTGAGAGTGCCTAACGGTGAAAAAGGACGGGTAGTGGATGTTCGAGTTTTCACTAGAGAGCAGGGGGATGAATTGCCTCCTGGCGCTAACATGGTGGTGCGAATCTACGTTGCTCAAAAACGCAAGATTCAGGTGGGAGATAAAATGGCTGGTCGTCACGGTAATAAAGGGATTATCTCCCGTATCTTACCAATTGAAGATATGCCTTATCTACCCGACGGTACACCGATTGATATTGCCTTGAATCCTTTAGGCGTGCCTTCACGGATGAACGTAGGACAAGTATTTGAGTGTCTTTTAGGCTGGGCAGGTGAAAATCTGGCAACACGCTTTAAAATGATGCCTTTTGATGAGATGTATGGCAAGGAAGCATCAAGGGAAACCGTTCACGGCAAGATTCAGGATGCAGCTCGCAAGCCAGGCAAATCTTGGGTTTACGATGAAGAAAATCCTGGAAAAATCCAGGTCTTTGATGGACGTACAGGAGAAAAAGTTTGCTCGTCCTGTGACGGTGGGTAAAGCTTATATGCTAAAACTGGTTCACCTAGTAGACGATAAGATTCACGCTCGTTCTACGGGTCCTTACTCACTGGTAACCCAACAGCCTTTGGGTGGTAAAGCACAACAGGGTGGACAACGTTTTGGAGAGATGGAGGTATGGGCATTGGAAGCCTATGGTGCAGCCTATACTCTGCAAGAGCTACTAACCGTTAAGTCTGATGATATGCAAGGACGTAACGAAGCCCTCAACTCGATTGTCAAAGGAAAACCTATTCCTCGCCCAGGGACTCCAGAATCTTTCAAAGTGTTGATGCGCGAACTACAGTCTTTGGGACTGGACATAGCAGTACACAAGCTAGAGGCGCAAGAAGATGGTAGTAGCCGAGACGTAGAAGTCGATTTGATGGCAGATACTCCTCGCCGCACTCCTAACCGACCTACTTACGAATCTTTGCAAAGAGAGGAATTAACTGAAGAAGTCTAATTACACAGGATAAACCATCAAGGATGAAGGATAAGGACAGTGCTTCTTATACCTTCGTTTCTGGTCAAGCAATAATTAATTCCTCCTAATTCTTAAATTCCTAATTAACAATGAGAAATCAAATAGAACAAAGATTCGATTACGTCAAAATCGGTATTGCATCTTCAGAGCGAATTCGCCAGTGGGGAGAAAGAACCTTGCCCAACGGTCAGTTAGTCGGTGAGGTGACCAAGCCAGAAACCATTAATTACCGAACCTTAAAACCAGAAATGGACGGGTTATTTTGTGAACGTATTTTTGGTCCTGCTAAAGACTGGGAGTGCCATTGCGGTAAGTATAAGCGCGTGCGCCATCGTGGTATTGTTTGCGAACGCTGTGGTGTGGAAGTAACTGAGTCACGGGTGCGTCGTCATCGTATGGGCTATATTAAATTAGCAGCCCCCGTAACTCACGTTTGGTATCTTAAGGGTATTCCTAGTTATTTAAGCATTTTGTTAGATATGCCTCTGCGAGATGTAGAGCAGGTAGTGTACTTTAACGCTTATGTAGTTCTCGATCCAGGTAATGCAGGAAATCTCTCGGCTAAACAACTGCTCACCGAAGATCAATGGATTGAAATTGAAGACCAGCTTTATAGTGAAGATTCTGAACTAGTTGGGGTTGAAGTTGGTATTGGGGCAGAAGCAGTACAGCGGCTTTTAGAAGAAGTTGCTCTAGAAGAAGAAGCCGAGAAACTGCGAGAGCAAATTGCCGATGCCAAAGGACAAAAAAGAGCCAAGTTAATCAAACGTTTGCGGGTTATTGATAACTTTGTTGCCACAGGTTCGCGCCCAGAATGGATGGTGTTAAATGCTATTCCTGTGATTCCGCCTGATTTGCGCCCGATGGTGCAGTTAGATGGTGGTCGTTTTGCTACTTCTGACCTTAATGATCTCTATCGCCGAGTAATTAACCGCAATAATCGTCTAGCCAGATTGCAAGAGATACTCGCGCCAGAAATTATTGTCCGCAACGAGAAACGGATGCTGCAAGAAGCAGTAGATGCTCTGATCGATAATGGTCGTCGAGGTCGAACTGTAGTAGGGGCAAATAATCGTCCGCTGAAATCTTTATCTGACATTATTGAAGGAAAACAGGGACGTTTTCGTCAGAACCTACTCGGAAAACGAGTAGACTACTCGGGACGTTCAGTAATTGTAGTCGGACCAAAACTAAAAATATATCAGTGTGGTTTGCCCAGAGAAATGGCGATCGAACTGTTTCAGCCCTTTGTAATCCATCGCCTGATCAATAGCGGGATGGTTAATAACATTAAGGCGGCAAAAAAACTGATCCAGCGCAACGATTCCAGTGTCTATGAAGTTTTAAAAGAGGTTATTGCGGGACATCCTGTCATGCTCAACCGCGCACCAACTCTACACCGTTTGGGTATTCAAGCATTTGAACCAATTTTGGTAGAGGGAAGAGCAATTCAACTTCATCCCCTAGTATGTCCTGCTTTTAACGCTGACTTCGACGGCGACCAAATGGCGGTTCACGTTCCTTTATCCTTAGAAGCCCAGGCTGAAGCTAGATTGTTGATGCTAGCTTGCCATAATATCTTGTCTCCCGCAACAGGTAGACCTATTGTAGCGCCATCTCAAGATATGGTTTTAGGCTGCTATTATCTGACCGCAGAAGATCCTAAAGCAGTTAGGGGAACAGGCCGTCGTTTCGGCAATTTAGATGATGCGATTAAAGCCTATGAACAGGGACAGATCGATCTTCATGCTCGTGTTTGGTTGCGTTACGAAGGAGAAGTAGTTACAGAAAACCCTGATACGGAGGTAATCGAATCAGAAGACTTGGGTGACGGCAGCAAAATCGAATATTACCGCGAAAGATTTGTGAGGAGATCCTCTGAAGGAGAACAAATTTCTCAATACATAAATACTACTGTAGGTCGCATTATTTATAACAAGACTGTACAAGATGCCCTGTCCGCAGCAGTATAAAAAAGCTTGTCAGCCTCAAATTACAACGTTTTAGTAGCTAGAAGAAAAACCACAAAATGAAATTTTATAACCACATCGTTGATAAGGGTCGTTTAAAAAAACTGATGGCATTAGCCTTCACTGAATATGGCTCGGCTCATAGTGCGACTGTAGCTGATTCTTTAAAAGAATTAGGATTTCGCTATGCGACGATCGCTGGAGTTTCTATCAGCGTTGATGACTTAAAAGTACCACCTATTAAAGCAGAACTGTTAGAAGCTGCCGAAGGAGAAATTAGAGAAACGGAGGCACGCTATGCTAGAGGAGAAATTACTGAGGTAGAACGTTTCCAAAAAGTAATTGATACTTGGAATAGCACTTCGGAAAATCTCAAGGATGAAGTAGTCACTAACTTTCGTGAGACTGACCCCCTCAATTCCGTTTATATGATGGCGTTTAGCGGGGCGCGGGGTAATTTATCTCAGGTGCGTCAACTGGTGGGAATGCGTGGCTTGATGGCTGATCCTCAAGGAGAGATTATTGACTTACCAATTAAAACTAATTTCCGTGAAGGATTGACCGTAACCGAATATATTATTTCCTCTTACGGTGCGCGCAAAGGTTTGGTAGACACTGCCTTAAGAACCGCTGACTCTGGCTACTTGACTCGTCGTTTAGTGGACGTTTCTCAGGACGTAATTGTGAGAGAAGTAGACTGTGGAACTCAACGGAGTATTAGTCTGAAAGCCATGAAAGATGGCGATCGCACTTTAATCAATCTTTCTGATCGTCTTTTGGGTCGAGTCTTAGCTAGTGACGCGATCGATGATCAAACAGGAGAAGTAATCGCCACTCGCAATCAAGCGATGGACCAGGATTTGGCCATTAAAATTGGCGATCGCGTCGAAGAAGTAATGGTACGTTCTCCTCTTACTTGCGAAGCTGCCCGTTCAGTTTGTCAACAATGCTATGGATGGAGTCTAGCCCATGGACACATGGTTGATATGGGCGAAGCTGTGGGAATTATTGCCGCCCAGTCTATTGGTGAACCTGGAACTCAGTTAACTATGCGCACCTTCCACACTGGAGGGGTGTTTACAGGAGAAGTAGCTCGTCAGATTAGAGCCAAAGCCGATGGTAAAGTGGAATTTGGGGAGGGTTTAAGCACTCGTCAAATCCGTACCCGCCACGGTGACGAAAGAAACCAAGTGGAAACTATTGGTGATATCAAGCTAGTTCCTCACAAGGGAAAAACTGTGAACACCGCTTTGACTGCTGGCTCTTTAATCTATGTCAAGAATGGAGAAGAAGTCAAAAAAGGTCAGTTGCTAGTTGAAGTAGCAATGGCTAAAGTGCAAAAATCAACTGAAAAAGCTGCCAAGGATGTAAGTTCCGACTTAGCAGGAGAAATTCTTTTTGCCGATCTCATCCCTGAAGACAAGAAAGATCGTCAGGGTAATACTACCCGAATTGCCCAAAGAGGTGGTCTACTATGGGTTTTATCAGGAGAAGTATATAATTTACTTCCTGGCGCAGAAGCTTTGGTTAAAAACGGCGACAGGGTAAAACCAGGTGATATCCTGGCGCAGACTAGACTGACCGCTGCCAACGGTGGTGTAGTTAGAATGATTCGCGATAGCCGTGAAATTGAGATTGTGACGGCTTCAGTATCTCTTGACCAGGCAAAAGTTAGGGTGGAAAGTGATGGTGGTCGTGAACAGTATATTATCACCACTGCTGACGATCTCAAGTTCTTACTTAAAACTGCTCCTGGCACAAAAGTACAGAATAAGCAAGTTGTCGCCGAACTAATTGACGATTTTTATAAGACCGAAACAGGAGGCATCATCAAGTACGGTGGGATCACTGTCGGCAAAGGAAATCGTAAGCAAGGGTATGAGATAGAACAGGGTGGAACTTTACTTTGGATTCCTGAAGAAAGCCATGAAGTCAACAAAGATATTTCTCTTTTAATCGTTGAAGATGGCGAGTTTGTTGAAGCAGGAGCAGAAGTTGTTAAAGATGTTTTCTGTCAATCTTCAGGTATTGCCGAAGTGGTGCAGAAAAACGATATTCTGCGGGAAATCATCATTAAGCCAGGAGAAATTCATCAAATAGATGATCCTAAAAATGAATGGCACGAACAGCTAATTCAGCCTGGGACAGAAGTATTACCAGGAGTTATTACCCAAGAGCTTCGCTACGGTGAAGTGGTGGAAACTACTGAAGGTATAGCCTTGATTTTACGTCCTGTCAAAGAATTTCCTGTAGCCGATAAACCTTCAATTCCTTCTCAAGCGTCTATTAACCAAGATGATGGTCGTCAAATCGAATTGCGTTCTGTCCAAAGACTCTTCTACAAAGATGGTGAACGAGTCAAGTCGGTAAACAGTTTATCCCTGTTGAGTACTCAGTTAGTCTTGGAAATTGACACTACTGAAGCTAGTGATATTGTTGCTAATCTTAGTGCAGATATTGAGCTACAGCCTGACGAGGATAATCCTGATACTCAAAGACTGCAATGGTAATCTTAGAATCGTTAGTTCTTAGAAGAGATACTGATGTAGATCCCCATAGCGGTGAGATTCAAACTAGAGTACTAGTTGAAGACGGTGAAGAAATTGTCAAGGGTGCAACTATTGCTCGGACAGAAATTCTGTGTAAATCAGAGGGAGAAGTTCAGGGGATTCGTGAAGGCTCAGAGGCAATTCGCCGTATCTTGATTGTGCGCGACAGTGATGTAGTCACTCACGAATTAGATCTTCCTCAGAGCGAATGTAAGTACAAAAAAGGCGACCTCCTGGTTTCTGGTAGCAAACTGGCGGAAGGAGTGACTCTAGAGAATTCGGGTCAAGTAATCGATATGAGCGAGGAAGGAGGAAGAACTACGGTAGTCTTGCGTCATACTCGTCCTTATCGTGTCTCCCAAGGTGCTGTGCTGCATATCGATCATGGTGATCTGGTACAGCGTGGTGATAACCTGGTACTGCTGGTCTTTGAGCGCTCAAAAACTGGTGATATTATTCAGGGTCTACCACGAATTGAAGAGCTGTTAGAAGCACGCAAACCCAAAGAAGGATGTATTTTAAGCCGTAGCTCTGGTGTTTGTCAGGTAGTCTACGAAGAAAATGAAACTGTCGACATCAAAATTATTGAAGAAGATGGTGTAATTAGTGACTATCCGATCAAGCCTGGACAAAATGCGATTGTAAGTGACGGTCAAGTGGTTGAGGCGGGAGAGCCTTTAACCGACGGCCCTGCTAATCCTCATGAAATTTTAGAGACTTACTTTAACTATCACCTCCCAGAAAAAGGCTGTTACGAAGCTTCTTTGATTGGATTACAAAAAGCTCAACTGTTCTTAGTACGCCAAGTGCAGTCTGTATATCAAAGTCAAGGTATTGATATTTCTGATAAGCACATTGAGGTAATTGTTAAGCAAATGACTGCCAAAGTTAGAGTTGACGATGGTGGAGACACGATTATTCTGCCTGGAGAGCTACTGGAGTTGCGTCAGATTGAACAGGTCAATGAGGCAATGTCCATTACTGGAGGCGCACCTGCTCAATATACTCCTGTATTGTTAGGTATTACTAAGGCTTCCCTGAATACTGATAGCTTCATTTCGGCGGCTTCTTTCCAAGAGACTACTAGAGTCTTGACTGAGGCAGCTATTGAAGGAAAATCTGATTGGCTCAGAGGGTTGAAAGAAAACGTAATTATTGGTCGTCTAATTCCTGCGGGAACTGGATTTAATACTCTTGATGAACCTATGGGTCGTGGCGATTTAGATGGGGGAATGCGGAGTAATGCGGTGTATGGTTATGGGGATGATTTTGAATCTTATCGTTTGTCAGAAGATATCAGCATTAATTCAGAATCTAATCTACGTCGCTCATATAAAAATATTAGTGACGATGAAAACATGATTTTAGACGACCAAACAGCCAGGGATTTAGCGAGTTTTGATGGTCCCACCATAGATGACGAAGACATTTAATTAATAATTAATAAATATTCGCCGCTCTATTTGTAGCTTAATAACTTTATTTGGCTAATCAAAAATTAGAGACGATGTGATGATGAATCAGAAGTAATCTTTAAAACATCATGGCATCGTTTTTTTTTGAGCAGAACTTATTTACAATGTAGTTATGGCTGTTTTATTCCAGCATTCGAGAAATCCAATTATTTTAGCTTAATAGTTACAGTTGCTAACAATAAAATAATTCTGACAGTCATTAGCAGTCATATTTGGCAATGTTGACAACTCAGCTTCGCGATCGCCAAAGGCTTGGATGTGGCGATCGCAATTTGCATATTCATAACAATTAAACTTAAGTTATTTGATCTAAAACTCGCTGCTGGAATATCACATATCATTTATATTGATAACTTGTTAAGCTATTTAACTTTGTATTTCTTAACCTCAAATTATTAGCAATCTGTGCTGTTTACTGTTTAGAGATTTGAAAACCAGATGATCGATCAATCGAGTCCTGCTAAAAAGAACACATTAAGTAACTCAAATATTGCGCCTCATATTCATAATGAAGAATCTTTAAGGCAAATAATTAATCGTCTGTCTCGGATTGAAGGTCATGTTCGCGGGATCAAAACTATGGTGAATGAACATCGCCCTTGTCCAGAAGTACTCAACCAAATTGCGGCGGTGAAGGGAGCAATTTCCAGCGTAGCTAAAATTATTTTAGAGGAGCATCTGGAGGAATGCTTGATTCGTGCTGTAGATCAGGGAAATCTAGAGGCAGAGATTCAAGAGCTTAAAAATGCGTTAAACCGATTTCTGCCTTAGAGCCAACTAAAAATTGGGTAGAACAGGAACTTAACCTTTATTGCGCGCATCTAACTATTTGTTACTTTATTTCCTACTTGATACTGAGGAAACTTGAGCTAACATAGGCTTGTCGTTGGTATTAATAGGCTTATACCTAATTGCGAGAAAGAGATTATACAATGGGTAAAACTAAGATGATTAAGGTTTATTTTCCTGGTTGGCAACTTTGGACTTTTAGTATCACTATCAACCTTTTAGTTTTAGCAATTCAACCACGATTTATTCTCGCTCAAACCAATACAAATCCAGACAATGCGCAGACAGCATCTAATACAGCTAATACAACGATCGCTGATTTAGAGCCTGAAATATTATCGGAAATTAATCGGGTGAGGACTAGTCCTCAAGACTATGCTCAGTGGTTAGAACAGCAGCGACAATATTATGATGGCATTTGGCTGAGATTGCCTGGAGAAAAAGCCGTCAGAACTAATAAAGGAAGAGAAGCATTAGAAGAAGCGATCGCTTTTTTAAAACAGCAACAGCCTTTACCCGCTTTAGAAAAATCCTCGCAAACTGCTGCTGCTGCTACATCTGAGCTAGAAAATTTTGCTAATTCTAATAACATTCAATACTTCAGTTACGGTAAAAAAACTGCTTCAGGAATTGTTATGGATTTAGTGGTAGATGAACTATTTCCCGATCGCCGTCGCCGTCAAAGTCTTTTAAGTCCTGAAGCCGAAGATACGGGAGTCGTTTGTAAACCAGACCCCAGATACGCTAAGGTATGTGCGATCGCCTATTCGGATTCTCCTAATCATGGGGATGTTGCCACAGCTCAACCAGATCCAGCAACACCTGAACAAACCGTCACCACAACTCAAACAGAAACTCCAGTAACACCCGAAAAAACCGTCACCACAGCTCAACCAGAAGTTACTACTCTTCCTGGTATATCAGTTCCTGAGCCTAAAGTCGAGCCTCAACAGCCTAGTGATGAACCTGTAACAGAAGAAACGAAAGAAACAGAAGTAGAAGAATCAGAGTCAGTAGCAACAAATGATACTGGTGCTAATTTACCTGCTCCTCCTCAACCCCAAGCACCTCCAGCCCCCCCTACTGTGAATAATGATCCACAACCCAGCCAAGAAGCTAAAACGGAAACAGATTTAGAAGAAAATTCACAGATTGCTCAAGCTGAATCAGAAATAGAACAAGAACAAAAAAAATTAGCAGAGAACAATCAAGAGTCAGATACAGAAATAGCCAACTCAGATCAGTCTGAAGAAGTGGCGATTAATAGTGAAACTGCTGGTTTGTCTGAAAAAGTTGAAACAGGCAGCTTAGAAAAAGGAGATCGCGTTATTGATGATGATGGCAGCCTATACGATTTCTATCCAATCCAGGGTCAAGCGGGGGAATCTTTGACTATTAACCTCGAAAGCGATGAGTTTGATGCTTTTGTCGCCTTAGTGGATAGTAATGGTAAGACTGTTGGGGAGAATGATGATATTAGTGCTGAAGATAGTAATTCACAGCTTAGTGTAACTCTTCCAGAAGACGGTGTTTATAATGTGATCGTCAATACCTATGATGAAAACGGTACTGGTAAATATGTTTTGAAGGTAAGTCGTTAAAAATACTATGAATTGTAGAACAAAAAATCCGCGAATCGCACCACATTAATCCTAGTGGGATAGTTCCCTACGGACCAGCGATCAAATTTGCTTAAAAAGATTTTATTGGCGAGGAAATTAGTCTCAGCTAGCAAGTTTAAGCAAATTACCTACAGCACTGTCATAAATCTAGGCTGCAAAAAAATTGAGTGCATACCCACAAGGAAACACACCCATTTTTCACCGATTTACCTTTTAAGCATTTACGCAGCAAAATCTATTCTTCGTCTTCGTCTTCATCATCTTGAGGATATACAAAACTATTAGAACGTCCAGACAAAACTGATTTACCTAAAGATAAAGCTTTTTGAGCTTCTACCGCTGCTTTACGCTTCCAAACCGCTTTGCGACTATCACGTTTCGATTTCGAAGTTTTCTTCTTGGGAACTGCCATATTTATTTAATTTAGAAAGACAACCTTACTATTGTAATGGTTCTGTTCCAAAAAACTAGAGAGTTTGACCAGGAAATAAGCTCATTCCTCCAACAAACTGAGTTTCATCAGCTTCAGGCGAGTCTAAAAACTTTTGGTGAACAATGTTGCGAAACTCTTCTAAATCTGTTCTCCAGTGATTGAGAAAGTTAGTCATTTGAGTCATTATACTAGATGATTGTGTTGCGCCTAGGTTCACGTTGTAATTAAAGTTACCTGAAAAAAGAATTGCTGCGATGGGACTTTCTTGGGGTTTTTGTAATTTTGCCTCAGAAATACTAATCGTCAGTTGGCATCTTTCTAGATGATACATAAGGTTGATCCCTGCCTGGAGGGGAGTTTTGCCAATAAATTTCCATGCGCCTGAACCGAGTAAAGATTCGGTTATATATTGACGCACTGCTTGAGGAGCAGTAGGAAACGGAAGTAAAATTTTAGGACTAAAGCTCAAACCCATATATTTAGCGTGAGGCAATTTTTCCACGTATTTGCCTGCCACTTGATGAATTGCTATGTCTTGTGATTGTTTATTGGTAAGAGATTCATTAAAAGTAATGGTGCGGGGTTGAGCATTAATGCTGACACCGTTAGTGAAATTTAATTGAGCAAAATTAGGATTTACTACTGGTTGTTGAGCTAATTGCCAATCTTGAGGAATAATACCGCTCAATTTGAGAAAATCTTGACCGATTGTGGTGGGAATGAAATCCTGGGCGGCGATAATCAGAGATATTTCTTCAATCGATTGGGTATTACTTGGTGAATTAATTACAGATGCTACATTTGCTGTTGTCATGAGGATTTAGTCAGCCTAAAACTGCCACTTTAAGGTGTACAGTCATTCCCTCGCGCAACTATCCCAAATAACGGGAGTTTTGATCAAATAGCCATAAATTTAGTCGCAAGTTTTAGGGAATGACCATAAATTAATTTGCCCAAAAGAGCAGGAAAATACACCAGATTCTAGAATCTCGTCAGCTAGCTAGCGCGATCGCTCTACCTCGAAAAGAGCTAAGTTTTGCTTATGCTTAGTTGGTCTTTAACTGGTTTGGTTTACCCTGGTTATTGCTCAAAGGTTCTGGAGTTTTGCTCCCAGTATTGATTGCCTCACTCTTAAGTGTTGATACGGCTTTGGCGTATTGAGGATCGGCTGGCGTTGCCACTAAAGCTGGATTGGTGCTGAGATTAGTTTGATCTGCACGGGTTAAGTCAACCGTAATATCGGGGGCAATACCTTTTTGTTAATATCAACTCCGCTAGGAGGATAGTAATGAGCGATCGTTACTGCTAAACCAGAGCCATCGGAGAGAGAATGGACAGACTGGACAGTGCCTTTTCCGTAAGTACGACTACCTACTACTGTCGCTCGGCGGTTTTCTTTTAACGCGCCTGTGAGAATCTCACTGGCGCTAGCAGAATAGCCGTCAACCAAAACTACCAAAGGTAAGTCGGTTAAGGCTTTACCGTTAGCAGAGAATTTTTCGTTCCCCCCTTTGCGGTCAATGGTGGAAACGATCGCTCCTTGAGACATCCACATCCGTGCAATTTCTACACCAGAGAACAACAATCCACCTGGATTGCCCCGTAAGTCTAAGATAAAGCCAGAAGCTTTTTGTTTGCTCAGATCGGCGATCGCTTTTTTCATTTGCTCGGCAGCATGGGAGCTAAATTCATCTAGTTTGATATATCCCACCTTAGACCCTTGCTCTTGATTGAGGGTATAGCTTACCGACGGTAACTCAATCTGCGCTCTGGCGATCGCCACTTCAAACTCAGGTTTATTTTCTCGGGAGATCTTTAGTTTAACTTTAGTTCCTAGCTCTCCTTTGATCTGCGCCGAAGCCTGTTCTAAGCTCATTGATGCGGTGGGTTTGCCATCAATACTGACAATATGATCTCCCGCCTGTAAGCCTGCTTCAATTGCTGGCGAATTGGGAATTGGCTCAATTACCGTCAACTTCTTATTTTTTTGATTGATTCCTAGTTGAATGCCAATTCCTGATAGCTCTCCTGAAGTTTGACTAGTCAAATCCGCATATTCTTCTGGATCGAGAAATCTAGTATAGGGATCTCCTAAACTTTCAAGAGATTTGCGAATTGCTTGATAAGCAGATTTTTGATCGGTGTAGTTTGCCTTGAGTAATTCTTGTCGCTTCACCTGCCAATCGGTATGATTAAAATCAGGATCGACAAATTCACCACTGACAATTTGCCAAACTTCATCAACGACATTTTTAGGACTGTCTTCTAAGGTTGCTGAAGCTGGAGAAGTGCTTTGGGAAAGCATTGTAGAAGTAAGCGCCAGTGCCGTAAACAGCTTGACCGTTCCTGAACAATAGCTTTTAGCGTGAATTAATTGGGAGATAGCACTAAAACGTCTAGAAGAATATTTCATGAGCAATAGTTATAAAAGGTAATTGCAGTTAAGCCACCAGAAATAAATCGGTAGATATTTCAGGATAAAGCCAGATAATTAATGAGAATTTGATTTTTGCTTACTTTAAAAGTAGGTCAAGTATCAAGGTGGGATTTGTTGAAAGTAGTATGAATAATTAATAAGAGTTTGCCAGACCAATTTATTGGTGTCTTCAAATTTATTTTTATGGTACAAAAGTTTGTCTTTTCTATTATGTATAATATTTTGCGATTATGACCGACTTGTGTCTGTAGTACATTATCCTTAACATCTTTAACATTGCTTGATGGAAGCCATGAAATTGAGCATGATTTGACGATGAATATCCCCTAGAGGTTTATTGGCGATCGCTCTATCAGAATAGGCAAATCCCTGTTGAATCTCTTTTGGAGTCAACAATTTCAGATCCCAGCCTTCTTTGAGGTCTAATTCTGACACAGAAACCGTTAGAGGTGAGGAAAATATATGGCGGATATAATTCCCTGTTTGATTAGAAGAAAATTTAGTGAGTGTGGGAGATAAATAATTAATTTCTTCCTTTAATTCTCTTCTCAAGGCGGCTTCTGGTTCTTCTCCTGGTTCAATATGACCGCCAAAAAAACCCCAAACTCCTGGATAGGCGATGGTGGGAAGATCATCTCGCAACTGCATTAGATATTTGCCATCTTGATAAATAATGGCGATCGCCACGGAGATTGGCTGAGTTTGGGTCATACTATCTATTTATAAAATTCATAAAATTTAGCTGGTTTTTCATTTATACGCCTGATGTGAATCAGAATTAAAGATATAAAATGAAAGTTACCAAGCTAATTATCGCGCTACTTTCAAGTCGCTTTAATCGATCTAATCACTAGCTAGATTGAGTGTCAATTTTACTTGATGCTTATTGTAGAATAGGTTCTTATGGTTTATTGCTCAAGTGAAGACAGTCGCTCTAGTTCAATCAAATAAAAGTCACCTAATTCTTGTTTAGCAAGGGGTAAACTTTGATATTTAATCCTGCCTTTAAGATTAATCTGTTGATTTAGCTGCGGAAGAGTTTGAGTTGTTACCACCCAAATTTTTCCCGTAACGTCTTCAATTTGATATGCTCCATTACCTAAAAATGGCGCTAGATGCACAACCTTTCCCGTTAAATAAACGGTTTGATCAACTTTTTTGGGCGATTCTTTGATTGTAATCAAAGGAGTTTGACAACCAACTAAGCTTGTTAGCAAGGTGACCCCAAGGCTAATTTGTTTAAGTCTAACGAACAACGAGCTGAATCTTAAGTGAGAAATTAACATTTGTTATTCATCCGCCAGAGATCGACCTCCAGCTTAACTTTTTTGAATTATTAAAATTACCTATGTCTGCTTCAAACCCTTGTCTTTTAGACGGTAAAGCTTTAGCTCAAAAAATTCAGCTAGAGCTAAAAGAGCAAATAAATCAGCTAGAGCCAAAAATTGGTCGTCCTCCTGGTCTAGCAGTATTAATGGTAGGAGACAATCCTGCTAGTGCCGTTTATGTACGCAATAAAGCAAAAGCTTGTCAAAAGGTGGGAATTGCTTCAATGGGGCAGCATTTCCCTGAGAATACAACTCAGCAGGAATTAGAACAGGCAATTGAGCGCTTAAACCAAGACGATCGCGTTGATGGTATTTTGGTGCAACTTCCCCTCCCGCCACATTTAGACTCCATTGCTCTGCTTCACTGTATCGATCCTGATAAAGATGCTGATGGTTTGCATCCTGTTAATTTGGGTAAGCTAGTTCGTGCGGAAGCGGGTTTGCGTAGCTGTACTCCAGCAGGAGTAATGAGACTCTTACAAGAATATAATTTACCACTAGAAGGCAAGCAAGCGGTGGTGATTGGCAGGAGTATTTTAGTCGGCAAACCGATCGCTTTAATGTTATTAGAGCAAAATGCTACCGTGACGATGGCTCATTCCCGTACTCAAGATCTTAGTGCCGTCTGTCGAGAGGCAGATATTATCATTGCTGCGGTGGGTAAAGCAGAAATGATTACCCAGGAGATGATTAAACCAGGCGCAATTGTGGTTGACGTAGGGATTAACCGCGTCGATCTAGGGTCAGGAAAATCAAAGTTAGTCGGCGATGTGGCTTTTGAATCTGTATCTAAAGTAGCCAGTTATATTACCCCTGTACCTGGAGGAATCGGCCCGATGACGGTGGCGATGTTATTGAGTAATACTGTGGAAAGTTACGCTGCAAGTTAATATTATTAATAGGGTTTCTCTAGAAGTTTGGTTACTTTTCATGAAACCCTTTTTTAAAACCTTATTGGATATGGCGATCGCGATATCGCAATACCTTATTAATTAGTTAAGACTAAAAATTAAAATTTTAGGCTTACCATGATGTTCTAAGTATTAGTAATTTTTCTGTTTCACTTAGAATTTGAGAACAGCTTTCCCAATCAATATTCTCAACTTTGCTATATCGTTCATCAAACGGATGTCTTGGTCTGATATTGTCAATAAGTTTTTTGGCTTCTTCTGCTTCACCAGTAGCCACATTAACCCAAGCATCTTGAAGTACATCTGGTATCTGTCCAAATAAGTCATGGATCTCTTCTAGTCTTGATGAAAGTAGTTCGTGAACGCGGTCTTCAACTGAGTCGCGATAGCGGAGATTGAGAATCCATATTTCATCTTGTATCTGTCCAATACGTTGAATTCGTCCTTTACGCTGCTCTAAACGAGTTGGATTCCAAGGTAGATCGAGATTAATCAGAGTTCCTAGTTTTTGCAGGTTAAGCCCCTCACTGGCTGCATCTGTGCCGATAATTAAACACAACTCGCCTCGGCGAACCATTTGTTTAATCTCTTCTCTTGCCATACGTTTGAGTATGCCTTGGTACATTACACCAGAGCGAGATTCACCTGAGTAGATACCGATTTTTTCTGCGGTCAAATCTTCTGACGATAGTTTCGTGGCAAGCCACATAACGGAGTCATAGTATTGCGAAAAGATGATGCAGCCTTTTTCTAGCCAGCATTTATCGATTAGATACTGTCTTACCTCTTTATATTTTGGATCTTTTTCTTGATTATCTTCAAGTAATTGCCGACACTGACGCAAAAGCTCTATTTCATCGGCAGCAAGATCGGGATTTTGAGACTCTGTATCTTCTAGTTCGTCATCCTCCTCACTCCAGCCATCAATTGTATTCTCAGTTTCTCGTTTATTTTTGTTCAGCAGATTTTCAATTGTCTTCTGCCCTGCAAACATGGTGCTGCCAATTCTTCGGAGTAGAAGAGTTTTATATAGTCCTGCCGATCTGATTCTTCTACCTAGAAGCTCACAAAATTCTTCTGCATGTTGATAAGCTTCTCGACAGTAAAATGGGAGCTGCAAGGATTCATGGTTATCTTCACCAAAGAGTTTAACGCTTACTGGTTTGAGATACGGTTCACCAGTAGTTTCATCAATAGTATTTTCTAGATATGCACGAGTTCTTCTAACAATATGTCGAATAAAAGGATTATATTGCCGTCCATAATCGTTGAGAACTTTATGCAGCTTAGTCATATCAGGGCGTTTTAGTTTATCTATATCGCCACCTTGAATAACATAATTACTGTCTTTCATTACTAAACTTTTGCGGATAGCACGAAAGCTACGGTGTTCGTCAGCAGGTGGAAAAGGATTTCGCAGCCAAGTCCAAGCATCATGGACATTCTCGGAAATATGTTCTTCACCCATTACTATAGGAATAACCTCAGATGCCCTGCGCCAGTTACTCCAAGTATTACCTAGAACTTGCTCGTTACCTGTACTAAGTATATTGAGCATGTCCCAAGCCTCTATGGGGTGAAGTTGTACGGGGGTTGCTGTAGCTAAAATCATGCTTTTAGTGCGATCGCTAATTTCTAAAAGAAAACGCATTAGATTATTAGGATCGGCGGGTTCGTTGGGGCTGTTGTCGTTAATTTTCTTTCTTCTAGCTCGATGCGCCTCATCGACAATGACACATTCATATTTCATTGCTTTAAGGAAATCGATAATTTCCGAGCCAGAGGTTATTAAACCTTGAGAAATGATACCAATACGACGGGGGCAATTTTTAATTGATTCTACGCCTTTTGAAGGGTATTCCAAACCATTTTCATCAATCCACTGACGACCATCCCAAATTGCAGAGGGAATACCAACTAAATCTTTGAGTTCTCCTTGCCATTGCAATACTAAAGGTTTGGGAGCAATAACTAGGACTGGTTTATCTCCATGTAAAGCCATTAATAGTCCTGAGACGGCAAGCTGCACCGTTTTTCCTAAACCAACCTGATCGGCAAGAATATAACGCGCGCCACCTTTAAGATGATCTTCAAAGGCTTTCTTGATAAAAAACTTTTGATGCGCCCATAAGCCGAGTTCTTGGCGATAAATTGGAGTTTCGACGATCGCTGAGGCGGGATCTGGTTTTGATTCTGACCGCCATTGTTGATGATTAATCTCAGTGCGGTGAGCTATGCGGTTAATATCTTGAACTATAAAATCTGCTAAAGGTATTGCTTGAGGGTGATTCCATAAAGCGTCAAATTCTTCTTGTACCCAAATAATTGAATCTAAACTTTCATCTTCCCAAACCAGTTCGTAATTCAACTTCCAAGCGGTTTTACTCTCATTGGCACTGCCTAAAAAGCTAGTTTTGCTGCCGTCAGAATAAGTAATCACTCCTGCTTTACCATGAATTAGACCGAATACTTCATCGGGCAACACTCGCACCTGCATTTTGCCCTGAACTAAAAATTTAAATAATCTGGCAAAGCGAGGATGTGACGGTTCTGGTGATTTTTCAGGTTCACCCGCACACCAAGAACGACGGATTGCTTGTTGGGCAGCTTTGGCTGTTTCTACATCCTGAATGGAAAGATCGGAGTTACAAACTACTCTAATCGTTCCTTCTAATTTTTCTAGTGCTTCCCCTGCTACTTCGAGAATGCTAGAACGAAAAAAACCAGCAATGCGATCATAACCAACTGCACCTTTGAGTTTTTGGTTGATAAATGCACGATCTAAACCTTGTCGCCGTGATGAATAACGCTGCATTCAAAAAATAATGCTATCGATTAGTTCGGTTAAGTTTATATTTTTTTTCTAGACCTATGAATGTTCGACAATTGCTGCCAAAGCACAAGTCAAGTCACTTAGCTCAGAAGTACTAATTTTTCCGAGTTGCTTAATAAATCTGCGTTTATCGACACTTCTAGTTTGTAGAACATCAGTCGCAGAGATTTTACTCAGCCCATTTTGGGTTGAAGGTTCTAGCTTGATATGCCAAATATTCAACTCAAACGATTCTTTCCAGTCTGTAATGGGAACAACTAATTTGAGTGGCAATTTACCAATAAAATCAGAACTGATAACTACAACTGGTCGAGTTTTCTGAATTTCTGCACCGATAGTGGGATCGAGGTTGACAAGCCAAACTTCACCGCGTTTGGGTTCGCTACTCATAAGTATTTGCCAGGTCAAATTCAAGCCACTCTTGCCATTGAGTATCTTGTTGATATTCAGGAAGAGCTAGTTCCGCTTGTCGTTCCAAAATGCGCCGACGTTCAGCTAGAGGTAGCTGGAGAAAAGCACGTCGCTCGATCTGGCTCGAAGATTGGTTTGCCAAGCGATCGTCTGTAATTACGATTAATTCTACTGTTTGCCCAATCGATAAGTCTGAAACTTCTATTTCTAAGCGATTGGGCGATTTAACTACCGCAGTAAGGTATCGGGTATGTTTCATGTTCAAAAATAATTAGATCGATCTAGATTTATAAGTATCTCTTTCCTAAATCTATTATAAAAAATACAGCTTGTCCCCTAATGCGATCGCGTTTAATGGTGTTATTTAACAGTAATAACTTGAAGCTTTGAAATATTCTGAAAATCCGTTGAAGTGTTTTCAAGTTTTCTTTCCTTGTTGAGGAATGCTAAAAAATCATCAATCGAATCGTCTCCCCAATAATCTCCTGCAAGTATTTTAATATCCTCAACTATAGGAGTTTGTTGAGTATCGATTAGACTCTCTATAGATTCTCCTTGCCAAAATAATTGATTTTGAGTTTCAAGCGATTCATTATTGGAAAGTTTATTTTCTGTTATGGCTGACTGTAAAATAATGACTTCTACATCACCAGGATCGAGATTAGTTGGTTCGGTAATAATCAATTTACCAGAGCGATCGATTTTCCCTTTTAGTTTGTAAGCTTGCATAGTTTCATAAAGTCAAAAGTCAGAAGTTAAAAGTCAAAAGTTCTACTTTTACCTAGGGTTTGCTCTCTAAAGTATTATGGTAAGAGTAGGCAACAAGTAAAAGACAACAGCTTTAAATTTAGTATAGATAAATTTTTCTCATCTAAACTTGTAACCAATGCAAGATTTTTGACAGTTAAAAGCTCTTTTGCAGCTTGGTAAAGATTAATCACCATTTCTAACTTTTGACTTTTGACTTTTGACTTCTGACTTTCAACTTCCCTCACCCATGATCGTTTTCTACCGCGCCAGCCAAAACCCTCGCAGCTTCAGCATCTTTTTTCCAGTGGGGTAGATGGGGGATATGTTCCAGTCGGCTCAAATAACGCAGAACTTCTAACGCCCGTTTGCGATCGCTCCAATAATTGGGAACTTCAACTTTGAGATAATTTAATCCTTCTTGAACGGTTTCTTTGCTTACCGTTTCGTGAATCGCAAACAACAGGTGTCTGACTAAAGTTAAATCAAAACCGTCGCCTTTTAAATTAGTTCGTTTAAATTCGGATGCAGTTTTAAACCTTGCTTCGTTAGATTTGGTTTTGGCATACAAGAAATTATAGTCGCGTACTCCAAACCCTTTGGCTAGTTCCTGGTAAGCACCATTTCTGAATTCACCGTGCTTTTCTAGTTCCACACCTTTGAGGTAAAGACGTTCATCGGCGGTGAGACTTTTCCAATGAAATTCGGCAAAGTTTTCGGGAACGAGGTGATTACAGGCAATTTCAACGGCTCTATCTATTACCTTTTCAAACTCCGATTTCTCTCCTTTCCCCCTTTCGCGAAAAAGTTCGTGTTTGATGTCCATACCTTCAATTTCGCTATACTGGGTCAGCACTCGTAAAGCAGCAGCATAGGCAGCAAGCTGGTAGTCGGTATCGCCGAAGTTAGGGGCATCTTTGTCATCAATAGCCAGCATTTTATCTAACTGTTCGCGAACTTCATCTTCAATTAACGGATAAATTTCATCGAGAAAAGCTACATCATCGTTTAAGCGTTTTCTGAGGACTAAAAGAACCGTACCTTGAACGTAGTTACCTTTTTTTAAAGCCGAGTCGGTTTCTGTCGAAATTGTCCAGGCTGCGCTTACCTGAAGTCCAGCAGCCCAAAGAATCATACCCAGATCTGCCCAAACTGAAGGATCTTGATGAGTAAACATCACAAGCTGCAAGCCATTTTTAGGCATATGTGAGACAAGATTAATATAGATTTCAATCATTGACCGCTTAAAATCTGATCCATCGCCTTTTACTGCTAAAGCACATCTATTATGAGTGAACCAACTGGAGAAAGATTTTGAGAAATAAGTTTGATACCAACTTAAAAAGAAATCAGCTAACTCGTGGTAATTAACAGCATCAGCATAGGGCGGATCGTTAATCCAAAAATCCATGTCATTATTTATTTCTCTTGCATCACTGACAGTAGTTGCAGAAGAACCAAAAAGAGTTTCTTTCTTTATATTTATTGCCAGAGAATTTAGTAAAGAAAATCCTCTAGTTGAGTAATTGTAAAATGTATTAAGAGCTTGATTACTGAAAACATCAATCACTCCACCGATTCCACCACTTTGTGATGGCTTCCATCGAGAAAGACGAGAGTTATTATTTAAAACTCTTCCTAGAAGCAATAGCAGAATAGATATTTGTTTTCGATCATTAAGCAAATCAATAAACTGTGTAAACAGTCCTGCTATGACAATTTGTCTTGGATTAAAAAGATGATGCCAATATGTCCATCCACGAGTTCTAATAGGCTCTTCAGTTTTATCTCCACCTCTTGCAATTTTCTTGCTAGGAATGAAACCTTTCTCTTGCCAATCTTCAAATCGCTGTTGAAGCAACGACAGCACTTTTCTTTCGCGCTCTAAATCCGCTTCTGTTACCGAACAATAGTGTCGTCGAGTTTTCTCTCGATCCTGTTCATCAGTATAAGTTTCAACCCAACGCACGCAATAAAGCCGTTCTTGGAATACATCATCAGGACGAGGCACAAAGTCATCATTTTCCCATAGCCTCAAACCATAATCCCTTTTGACTTTTGTACGGGCGAACGGCGACGTGACGTAAGGAGCTAATCCTTTAGGGCGTTCTCCCCTACTTTTGACTTCTGACTTCTGACTTTTGACTTTAAAAGTGCGATCGCTCTAATTTCAGAAATCGCAAAATCATCACCTGTTTCTGGACAAATTAGACGACCTTTTTTAATAGTTCCTTCTTTTGCTTTAGCGTATGTTTCTTGATCGGCATTCTCGACAATTTCGATATTGTATCGTTTGCGATCGTGGTCGGGAGTAAGAACAGCCACGGTTTTATTCTTTTCAGCAATTACCCAACTTGGAGCTAAAGGAATCCAATATTCAGTAGCAGGACTTTTTGCTTCTACACAATAAAGATAAGCATCTGCCCGCCAACCTTGTTCATTATGCTCTATACCCCATTCAGTAATCTGTTTATCTACTTCAGCAAAAGCTTGTTCCTGGGCTTCTTTAATTTTGTTTTGTGTTTCTTCACTACCACCAACAATATTAAGACTTGCCCATGTTAACAGGGCTGCGACAGGATTAAGATCTGAACCATAAGCTTCACAACCAATACGTGCAGCTTCAAACGGTATCGAACCACCTCCGCAAAACGCATCTCCGACTCTTGGAACATGACCAAAGCGTTTTTCTCCTAACTCTTTCACGAGATCGCTAATTGTGTTGACTGATGTTTCAAGATGAGCATTAATTTCAATCCATGCTTCCTTGGTTGGTTCTCCCACTTGTTCGGGGCGATCGCAATAATTAAGCTTTTCATCGTAACTAAGACTATCAAAATATCTTCGAGTCAGGCGATCGCGTTCTTCTTTAGGATTTTGATTGTTCCACCTGACACTTTTGCCACTAACCTGAAAATATTTTTCTTTCTCTGCATCTGATAACCATTCGTATACGCTTTTTGCGGTTACACCTTTACAACGTTGCCACAAACCATCGGCATCCATCGTCAGAATTTTCAAGAAAATCTCTCGATCCTTTTTCGGCTCGCTAGTAGCAGGCATTAATAATCCGATAATTACTGCACGTACTAAAATAAGTGGTTTTCTCCCCCACCACTTACCAAGTCCTGTCAGTGTCTGACCTGCTACAGCTTTGCGTTCTTTATAACTTTCCTTAGAAATCAAAGAAACTGGAAATTGCTCTTCAATAAATGCTTTCTGCACAACTTACCTACTACCTAATTACTTCTGTACGGGCGAACCGCGACGTGACGTAAGGAGCTAATCCTTTAGGGCGTTCGCCCCTACGATTGACTTCTGACTTTTAACTTTCAGTAAACTTTTGACTTTTGACTTTTGACTTTTGACTTTTGACTTTTGACTTTACCTAGATAATGTCAATTCAAAATCGCTGTACCGATTTCTGATTACGCTTTCCATTACTGGATTTTCTGTAAGCGCAAACCTTACAGCCTTGCGCCATCCACGATTGCGATCGCTAATTGCATGACCCGTAGCTGCATTAGTCATGGTATAGAGCCACCACCTTTCTTCAGGGGCAAGTCCCAACCAGTTACGAATGGCAGTAGGAATTAGGGCTGGATCAGCATCTTCAATTGCCCAAGCAAGTAAAGTAAGTTCTTTGCCTAATGTTCGGTCTACTGGCACTTGTCCTTTCTTTAACCAACGACCAGTTTTCAGACCCATCCCTCTGAGGCGACGATTGAATTCGGCTTTTACCTCTTCTTCAATCTGCGACCAAACAAAGCGAGTCAGCTTAACTTTTAACTGTCGATCTTGGTTGGTAAGTGAAACCTCTACTGGTGTATCTTGTTCTGGCTGCCAGTGAAAGTGTTCGGAAATCATAATTTCGGCACTTTTTGCCTGTGAAGCTGGAAGCGTAACTATAAAGCAATGATCTGTATGTTCGGTGCTAAAGCCAAAGCCCAGAGTTGAGTTGTTTTTCTTAGATGTCATAATGATTTAAAGTCAAAAGTCAGAAGTCAAAAGTCAAAAGTGATAAATACAAGTCAAAACTAAGAAATATTAGGTTAAGTTTTTACTTTGAGCTTATTAATTGATGCGGTGAGAATTGCGATAATTTCTTTTATTTCTTGATAGATTAAAGATAATTTTTTCTCTGAGATTAAATTGCCTTCAATTAATAATTCACTCCAATATTTTGCTTCCTGAGCTTCTTTCAGTGCGATTTCGTATTTAGATATAAAATCTTTAGTTGATTGAGCAGATTTAGCTTCGGCACAATTCGCTCCGACTGATGTAGAACTTCTAAGAAATTGTTTAGAAATAATTGCTTCAGGACTATTGAAGTGAGAACTATCATTGATAAAGCTATAAACTTTAATAGCTCTTAAGGCAAATTGCTTTGTTCTATCCTGAATTGAAATATTGCGATCGTTCATAGTTCAAGTTTGCTTTAGTAATTTATAACTTCTGACTTTAAAAAGCTTTTGACTTTTGACTTCTGACTTTTGACTTATTGATTTACCTCCCCTGGTTTTGGTTGATATTTCAGGGCAGCAAACCAGTCTTTTAATGACTGACCACGTTCTAGAGTTACTTTGCCGACCTCAAGGGATACTTGACTGCCCTGCCCATCTTTGAAAGTATTTTGTAAATGTTGTAAAAGTTCTCTAATTTCAGTTCCACTAAAACCGCATTCTGGTGCAGCATCATAACTAACGTCTCCAGATTCATCTGATGCGGTAACAACTAAGCTAATCCCGTAAGCATTACCCTGATATTTCTCTAGCTGTTCAATAAATTCATAGGTTTCTTTGGCGGTCAGCCCTTGTTTTTTACAGTTCCAAGTTGCTGGCAAATCGGGCTTAATTATGTCAATGATTCCCCCTTTCTTGCGATACTGTTCGGTATCTATTTTTTCTAGTTCCGAGACAATACCCTCACTTTCAGCAATAGCAAGGACAAAACGAGTCAATTCTGGAACAGTAAAAGGACTATCGTAAATACCACCATAAGATTTAGGGTCAGATCCGTCGGTGGTATAGCGAATTTCACCTTTAGGAATTGCTTTGAACTCTACCTTCCACTCGTCTGAATCTTGAAAGACTCGATGCTTGAGGATAATTTTGTTTTTCCACGGAATAGATGCGCCCTGATTATTTTTATCTTCTGTATCAAAGCACTTAAATCTCAAACACAGATCTTTAGTTTTAAACGCTTTATAGCCTCCAGGTGCATTACCTACAGAACTAGATGCAGTTGTAGGTTCGCGATCGCCGATTTCATATTTGACATCATCACCATAAATGGGACTAATTTTTAAGGTAACTTCTCCTGTATCTTCATCTCGACTGATTTCTTTAATACCAACCGATGTTTCTGGTGGCGGTGGTTGGGTGTTAATTGCACCTCCTTCATCTACCCAAACTTCTTGTTCGAGCATCTGTTTCTTCAACTCTTCCAATGCTTTAGGATGATGAAAATTCCAATCGGTTTGTGTAGCAGCACGCCGTTTTACCTCATTCCAGGAAGAGGTTTTTTGTCCTGAAAAAAGTCGAGCCTGGCACTTTTTCCGAAAAGTTTCGGAAGCTACATCTGTGGTGAATTTTTGGACTTTTTCTAGGGTATTGCGGATTAAAGCTTCACCATCGAATAGATTCCCTTGAAAATGAATACGGCAATCTGTCGAGCGAAAACCATTTGTTGAGGGATAAACCAAAGTGGTAAACGTTTCCTGTAATGCACTGCGAAGACTGAGTTGAATCTGGTCGAGACTTTTATCAGCTTCAATGTATTGCGGATCTCTGGGCGAAATGCGATCGCTTTCTAATTCGGCTTTGATGGTCAAAATTGCCCTACGCTGTCTTGCTTGCTCGACAATTCGCTCCATCGTCTCGTGAGAGCCTGTTAAGAACAAGACACGGTTTTTATATTCTTGATCTTCAGCAAATTTATGCCAATCTTCACTTAATTTGCTCGAAGAATTTGGCGATCGCGTTGGCTCGGTTATAATCAAAGTTACTTTATCGACTTCTAGATTTACTTCATCCAAACCAGGAAGCACTTCTAATTTCTGATAGCAATCTTTGGTTTTTGGTTCAAATAGTTCTGCTAAATAAGACCGTAATTCTTTGAGAGTTGTCTGTTCGTTGTAAGAATTAGCCAGACTGTGTAATTTTGCAGCCAGATTTTGAACATTTTTGAAAAACAGTCTGCCATCTTGGCTCCGATGCAGATACCAAAGCTTGGGTAGGTAGATAGTCAACAACTGATTTTTTGATGGTAGACA
>JAAUOU010000174.1 GCA_012034765.1 Pleurocapsaceae cyanobacterium CSU_1_1
GCTGTAGCTAACACAGCGGGGCAAGGAGCGGGTGCAGCGCAAACATCCGCCCAAGTAGCAAAAACAGGGGCGGGTTCTATGCTGCTATTAGCTAACTTGGCACAACTAGCAGCTACCTTGATGCTAAATAAAGCTACAGTAGACATCTTTGACTATCGAATCAATCAAGAATCAGCAGGAACACAATTTGCTTTAGATGCTCAGAATGAGTCGATGTTACGTTCTTTAACGCTTCAGCTACCTTGTTAGATTTCTTGAGGGCATCTACCATACCATCCAAGGTAAAGGTACAATTACACCCCTTGCTTTTTTCTTTACCGTTAATCTTGAATTTTAGAACTATCGTCTTATTTCGCTTGTTCTGAAGGCTTACGCCTCTAGGCGTTTGTTTCTGGTATCTCTTGAAATCGGATAGTAAACTTTCGTAACCAATCTCATGATTATATTCTGTACCCATTTTGTACCCAAAATCTTTTGAATGTTGATTTGGATACGTTTTAGGCTTACGCCATAGCGTAAAAAAGAGTTTTCGAGCGAATTCGAGTCCCGTTCATGCTAAAAGCACTCACCGTATAGGCTCTCACTTTAGCTCTCCTACGTGACAGGTAGACATTTACTCAAAACTTACTCAAAAATAACTATAATAAAGGGCTAAACGAATGTGAAGCAGGTACATATATACCTCAATTAATTATATAAGCGTTTAATAGCATTGAGATTTAGGTATTGAGAGCTTATACTCTTTCTCGAAATTAGCTAGTTTGAACAAAGCTAATCCACATTAGACGTAACTAAATACCATGACTTTTGCCAATCACCCAGTGACGACGGAAAAAGCGAGAAAGGCTAGATTCTTCCAAAGAAAGGTAGATTGGTCTACCGTGGGGACAAGTGCGAGGGGTGCGGGTTGCTTGCCAAAGATCGAGTAGGTGCTGCATTTCTTCTAAACTCATAGTCATACCGTTACGAATCGCACTCCGACAGGCGGTGGCTACCTGTGCCGAGCGCAAATCTCCACCCCAGCTTAATTCCAAGAGGGCATCAGCGCAATCTGCTCGTTCTGCTAAGATTTTAGGCATATTCCGAACTGCCCAAATGTTGTCTCCAAACAGTTCGACATCTATATTTAATTTTTCTAACTGCTCTAGCTGTTGTGGCTTGAGATATTCTAAGGTAATCGAGGTTTTTAAAGGCACTAATTCCCAACAGTCCTGAAGCTGTTCATATAATACTCGTTCATGAGCAATATGCTGCTCTATCAGCCAGACTCCCGATGAGTGTTCGGCAACGATGTAGGTTTTATTTACCTGAGCAACTGCGGTTAACTTGAGGGAGTTGATTGGAGTTACAGTTGTATCTTTCTTGGCTAACTCGCGGTCGATATAATATTTCTTGGATGAGGCTTCTGCCACCCTGAGAATTTTGCCAATTCGGCGATCGCCTACAGCAGCAGTGACACTGTTGTTATTGAGTCTTAAGGCTTGAGCAATTAGCTGACTTACTTCATTTTGCCAGTAGGCAAGGGAATGCAGATATATTTCGGATTTGGCAGGATGGCGATTCCAATCTACTTGACTCGGACAGGTTTGCAAATTCAATAGGCAGACGGGAAAGCGACCACGAGGAAGAGTTTTTGCCATACTCTGAAGAATTGTCTGTTCTAATTCGGGCGATCGCACAAAACGATGATTAACCGATACCTTAACCCAATCTGGACGATGGCGGTGACAGCGATCTGGTAAACCCATGACTAATTCAAGTTGGGACTTATCACTAGTGGACAAATCAAGGCGATCGCTAGCTATCTGACTAGTCTGGATTAAAGTAGGGACAAGCTGCTTGGCTAAATTAGGAGTTGCCACTTCAACTTTAAGCTGGTGCAAATCACTGTGATTCACTCTATTTAAAAATTGAGGCAAAATATCTTGAGCGCTCATGCCAGGACTAATCTGAAACCACAGACTATCTTGCTGCTTAATCTGCCAGGTTACTTGGGGATGACACAAGGCAATTTTTTGGATTAGTTTCTGAATTGTCTTGAGCTGCTGGGGGATGGGAGGCAAAGCACGACGACGGACGGGAATTTTGGCAAACAAATTCGAGACGGTGACAATCGTGCCTGTGGCGATCGCCATAATTGATTCTTGCTGTGGTTGAGCTTCATGATAAACAACTTGCCAACCTAAATCTGATTGGCTAGCGCGACTACAAATAGCCAGATCTGCCACTTGAGCAATGCTGTGGAGAGCTTCGCCACGAAAACCCAAGCTGGTGATTTGCCAGAGATCTTTTTGAGTTCGAATTTTACTGGTGCTATGGGGTTGAGCGCAAACACGAAGATCTCTCAGCAGCATTCCCTTCCCGTTGTCAATCACCTGAACTTGCCACAGTTGAGGATTAAAAGTTACGGTGATTCTCGTAGCCTGCGCATCAAGAGAATTTTCCACCAACTCTCTAATTACGGCAGCGATCGAATCAATTACTTCTCCCGCAGCAATTAAATCTATTACATTGTCTGGTAGAGTCTGTATCTCTGATGCCATACACTCTTTATTTGAGATGCAATTGCTCTCAATTCGTCGAATTTAACTGATATCTTTGAGTCTTTAATAGTAGCGTTTTCAGACATCAGTTTCATCCTTTACTTAAAGACTATTCATGGTGTTATTATGATCGTTTGAATTGCCTAAATATCTTTGAGAAATAGACCAGGCAGTATTTATTAGCTGCATTGCTCTTTCTGAACCATCTAAATCAGGATGATATTTAAAACCCATTTTACGGTAGGATGAGCGCCCAAAAGCAACAAACGCTACAGCGTACCAAATTACGTCTAAACCATCAACGATATAGTTTTGATAGGTTTTATATTCTTCTAAATAGTTAGCTACCAGCTTTTGATAAACTTTTTCCGCATTTGGTAAAGCCTGTTTAATCTCATCAATGCTAATCGAATATTGAGAGTAATCTTGAGCAGAATTTTTTCGGGGTGTTGAGCCATTCTCTTTTTGCGTAAACAGCGGCGAGTTTAAGAGCGTTCGATCAGTATCCTCAACTGACTTGGTAGGAATGGAGGAATATAAGGTGCTTAATAAATCTTGGCTATCTTGAAATTCATGATGTAGCTCTAGAAAATCTTTAGACAAGTTAGCAATCCGCTCTAGCTTACTAAGCTTGGGTTTTAATTCTTCTGCTTGAGTATAAAATTTTAACGCCTGTTCATCTAATTCGTCCCGTCGCCTTTGGAACTGCTTCAGCTTAGTTTCTAACTTCACAATAAGTTCAGTTACTTCCGCCTGTTCCCGTTGATTTTCTGCCTCATTCCGCTCAATTTGTTCTAATTGTGATCTTATTTGAGCTATACTTTCGTTAATATCCATACTCTAATAAACAGTAAATATACTTGTAATCTTGTGGTAGCTAAAATTAGCCAGCAATCAAAAACTAAAACTGCGGGAATTTACCAGTTATTTTCATCAAATTATAATTTGAATATGAGCGAGTATTGAATAGCTTGATAGAAATAAAATAATTTCCTAAGATACCTTTACTATTTATTCATCTTGATGTGTTAGGAAATACAAAAACGGACTAATTTAACTTAACTAATAAATTTAATTTTCTCTTTGAGCAGCCAAAACTGCCTGTCTTGCCCATTGATCTGCGTTTATAATATCATCGAGGTTAGGTTCAGCAGTATTTTGACTACTAAAGCGATCGCAAACCGTCTCAATTAAATGCGGAATATCCAAAAAGCCGATTTTTTCGCTTAAAAACAGCGCCACTACCTGTTCATTAGCTGCATTCAACACTGCTGGCATTAATCCCCCTGCTCGTCCCGCAGCGTAGGCAAGCTGCATACAGGGATATTTCTGGTGGTCGGGTTCACGGAAAGTAAGATCTCCTGCCTTAACTAAGTCTAACTGCTCCCAATCTGTATAAATGCGCTCAGGCCAAGACAAAGCATAGAGTAGAGGTAAACGCATATCGGGCCAGCCTAGCTGTGCCAAGACTGATGTATCCTGCACTTCAATTAAAGAGTGAATAATACTTTGAGGGTGAATCACAATATCTATATGGTCATAGTCCAGATTAAACAGATAATGAGCCTCAATTACTTCTAAACCTTTATTCATCAAGGTAGCTGAATCAATGGTAATTTTTTGTCCCATTGACCAATTAGGATGCTTGAGGGCATCTTTGACCGTCACGGAGCTGAGTTTTTCTACGGGAAGATCGCGAAACGAACCACCTGAAGCCGTGAGTATAATCCGCCGTAAACCACCATTAGGAACACCTTGGAGACATTGAAAATAGCTGAGTGTTCTGAGTCCGCTGGCAGTAATTTGACACCATGTTTTTGACTAAAGGCAGCACCACAGGCGCACCAGCAATTAAAGTTTCTTTATTAGCTAGGGCAATATCTTTCCCCGCTTTAATCGCCGCGATGGTAGGTAACAAGCCAGCACAGCCGACAATACCTGTAACGACACTTTGAGCATCACCATAACGAGCAACTTCGCAAATACCTTCTTGACCAACTAAAATTTTGGGCTGATGAGGACTAGGTGCGATTCCTTCGGAGAGTTTCGCCAACGCCTCTTGTAGTTCAGATAGCTTACTTTCATTGCCTAGGGCAACTATTTCGGGTTTAAAAGTACGAATTTGCTCTGCCAGGAGATTAACATTATTTCCTGCTGCTAATCCCACCACTCGAAACTGCTCGGGATGATGAGTAACAATATCTAGGGTTTGTGTCCCAATAGAGCCAGTCGAACCCAAAATAGTAATTGCTTTCATGGTGCTTTATACATAAAAAGATCTGCTCTTACTATAAATTCTTAAGTGAAACATCGTTAAGCTTTTTTAATTTTTCTAGTTTATCTTTCTTCCAAAAGAAGACCCCCGACTCTGTCGGCGGGATGAATTTTGGACAGGGTTTTGCGGTTTACACAAGGTCACGTTTTAGGTAAGAAGCTACATGCGGGCAAGCCCTTGGTTACCTA
>JAAUOU010000175.1 GCA_012034765.1 Pleurocapsaceae cyanobacterium CSU_1_1
CCCAATACTTCTCGTTTAACAACTAATAGAAAAACTAGAACAGTAGGGAATTGGGGCATTAGGGGATTGGGGCTTAATCATTTCCCTAAATCCCTAAATCCCTAAATCCCTAAACGAGAAGTATTGGCACAATACCCATTAGAACAGTTAGAAAAGAAAGTAAACAAAGTAGTATCATAAAAACCAAACTTACCACCCCTACCTTTTCATTTACTTTTTCATTCTATGGTAACCTCAGACAAACTTGGTAAAAATTAAAGTAGTTTAATCAGCAGGATTGATATGAAATTAATTAAAGATGTAGCTCAGTCACTGCTCTGGAAAAATGGTTACAATCTTCAGCGAATTCGCGATTTTCCCGAAGAAAATATTGACTTATTAAAATTATTAGTCAAGCAGCTATTTCAGAATACTCCTGAAGCTGTCATCCTCCAGATTGGAGCTAACGATGGCAAAACAGGTGACCCAGTTCATTCAATAATTACCCAAGGTAATTGGTCGGGAATTTTAGTTGAGCCTCTGCCCAATTTATATCATGAACTTTGCCACACATATAGCCATTTACCCAAGTTTAAATTAGAAAATTGTGCGATCGCCAAAGAAGATGGTATGGTTGAACTCTATCGAGTTATGCCAGATGAATCACTGCCAGAGTATGTTAGATTACTTGCCAGTTTTGATCGCAATATTATTCTTAAACAAAAGCCCTTAATTCCTAATATTGAGCAACTTATTGAAGTTGTTGAAGTACCTGCAATGAGTCTGGCTTCGCTGATCAAAAAGCACTGTATTCAACACGTAAATTTATTACAAATAGATACTGAAGGTTTTGATTACGAAATTCTAAAAATGGCATTTCAAAGCAACTTGTTACCAGATATTATCAACTTTGAATATACTCATCTTCAGCCAGAAATAACTATAGAATGCGGAAATTTACTGGCTTCAAAAGGATATTCTTATCTCAAGGTTGGTCGAGATATCGTTGCAGTACAGCAAAGCTTGGTTAATTGACTGGATCAATTGGAGTAACCATGCTATTAATATAGTCTTTCTTGATAAATCTTGGCTTGAATATTCTAGTAATTATTTTGTAATTGTTGATCTAGTTTAGTCTAAATCTCTAAATCTATTGTGTCTATACACTTTACCTTTAGGCTCATGTAAAAAACGCCTAAAAACTTGCCAATGAAAATTTATACATTTAACGCCCCTGAAGATACTCGTGTCGAAATGTTATGGCCATTAAGATCTAAAAATAGAGACAAGATCTTTAGTCAATTTATAGCCGAAAACCGCTATACAGAGGTTGACTCAATTCAGGATTGTGACGTAGCAATTTATCCCAACAAAGCCTTCACTCCAGAAACTTTAGCTTTTGATAGTTCTGTATATCAGGCAGCCAAGTTAGCAAAAACGTACAGTAAACCGCTGATTATCGATGCAACAAGTGACTCCGATGTGTTATTAGACATACCTTGGGCAAACATTTTACGGAATGGTTTGTATAAGAGTTTAAAAAAATCCTTTGAAACAGAATCTCCTTACTGGAGCAATGATAGAACCAAAAGAGGTTTGGATGCTCTAAATATTTCCCCCAAAGGCAAAAAACCAGTTATTGGCTTTTGTGGAACTACATCCTCTCGCGGTAAGTTGGCAAACTTGAGTAAATCTATTGTGCCTGATGCTGTGACCAGATTAGTCTTATCTCAAGGCAAATTATCTCGTCGGGTAGATCCCAGAATAATTGAAGGAATGAGTCTTCAACTCAGGGAAACGGCAATGAAGATACTGGCTATCGATTCAAGACTTGAAGTTTGTTTTGATGTTACCAATAATCGTCAAAGTTATTATGTTCATAATGAATCTAATAAAATTGCCCTAGAAAACTTATTTATTACTAACGCTGACAAAAGCGATTATGTGTTGTGTGTCAGAGGTGGCGGTAATTTTTCGGGACGCTTTTATATGGCGTTGAATGCTGGAAGAATCCCAGTGGTCATCGATACTGATGGGGTAATTCCTGATGAAGAACAGCTACATCTGATTAAAGTTCCAGTCAATTCGCTGAACAACTTGCCAGAAGTAATTGCAGAGCATTTTGCAACCACCACAGAACAGGAATTTAAAGAAATGAAGCGGGAAAATCGTTTGGCTTACCATCAACTTTTATCCCCTGAGAAATTTTTACCAAACTATATAAGACAGTGTTGCAACCAAACCTGTGGGGTAACAGTTAGCTCTTAAACTGAAGTCTCTAACATGGTGAAGAGAAGCAATATGGTTTATATAGTTTGGTATAATGGTAATCATTATCACAATAAAAAGCAATGAGATTGTAAATCTGAGCTAAATAATTAGATCTCATATATAGAACAATTGTTAATTGATTAGCTTGCCCTTTTACACTAATAATTAAGCATAGGTAACAATACTGGGTTTTGATCGAGAATGGCGATCGCTTTTTAGAGGATAAAAATAATGTTGGATAGCAAATCAGTTTTAGAAATATTACGTCCCGTACAAGATCCAGAGCTACAAAAGAGTCTTGTCGAGCTAAATATGATTCGCAACGTCGTGGTTGAGGGAGGAAAGGTTAGCTTTACTTTGGTCTTAACTACTCCTGCATGCCCTTTGAGAGAATTCATTGTCGAAGACTGTCAGACAGCAGTTAAAAAACTACCTGGAGTAGAAACCGTTGAGGTAGAAGTTACTGCCGAAACTCCTCAGCAGAAATCCTTGCCTGATCGCGCTTCTATCCCAGGAATTAAAAATATTATTGCTATTTCTAGTGGTAAAGGTGGAGTGGGTAAAAGTTCCATTGCTGTAAATGTAGCTGTTGCTTTGGCTGCCAAAGGTTCTCAGGTAGGCTTGTTAGATGCCGATATTTATGGTCCAAATGCCCCGAATATGTTGGGTTTGTCTGATGCCAAAATTGCGGTGAAACAGGGTAAGACAGGCGAAATACTCGAACCTGCTTTTAATCATGGGGTAAAGCTTGTTTCCATGGCGTTTTTGATCGATCCAGATCAGCCTGTAATTTGGCGAGGGCCAATGCTGAATGGGATTATTCGTCAGTTTCTTTACCAGGTAGAGTGGGGAGAATTAGATTATCTAATTGTTGATATGCCGCCTGGTACGGGAGATGCTCAGTTAACCATGGCGCAAGCTGTCCCCATGGCAGGGGCGGTAATTGTGACCACACCTCAAACGGTATCTTTAATTGATGCTCGTCGTGGTTTAAAAATGTTCCAACAGCTAGGGGTAAACTTACTAGGAATTGTTGAGAACATGAGCTATTTTATTCCTCCCGATCTGCCAGAGAAAAGCTACGACTTATTTGGTTCAGGAGGTGGCACAAGAACGGCTCAAGAACTTAATATTCCCTTGCTTGGCTGTGTTCCCCTAGAAATTGCCCTAAGAGAAGGAGGGGATAACGGGACTCCTATTGTAGTTGCTGCGCCTGAATCTAAATCTGCTCAAGCTTTAGTGGCGATCGCCGAACAAATTGCTGCTAAAGTGTCGATCGCTGCATTGGTATAGGTAGGGGCGAACGGCCGTTCGCCCCTACTACCATTAACCATGATCGATTACAGTACCAACTGCTAAACGCATCCCGTTCACAAAATCCCAGCCAGACTGAGGGCGTTTACCTGCAAGCTGGACTTGTTTGAGAAGTAGCAACCCTGAACCTGTTTGGACTAATGCACCTTGGTTTTTAACGTTTTTGACTATATCTCCTGGTTTACCTTTAACAGAGGCTAATTCAGCATACTGTTGCTTGATACTGCTATATTCTGCGGGTAAATCATTAATCGTGTTTTGAGTAATTGGTACTGTAGCGCTTATTTTTAGCTTCTGATCGGCTAAGGTAGCGTAACAGTTAGGAAAAAAACCTCTGACTTGGTTGTGAAGAGCGATCGCACTTTTTGACCAATCAATAGCAAAGTCAGCTTTGTCAATTAAGCGAGCATAACTAGCCTGATTATCATCTTGAGGCGTGGGGGTTATAGCTTGCTGTTCTAGTTTAAATAGAGTTTCTAACAGCAAGTCTGCACCCTGATTAGCTAGATTTACCGCTAGATCGTGAGCATTATCGAGTAAATTAATTTTTGTTTCAGCTTTGAGCAGCATATCTCCCGTATCCATGCCGATATCCATCAACATTGTCGTAATTCCCGTAGTGCGATCGCCATTTACAATGCTCCACTGAATTGGTGCAGCACCACGATATTTAGGCAACAAAGAACCATGAACATTGATACAGCCAAGTTTAGGCATCTGGAGAATTTCCGCAGATAAAATTTGTCCGTAGGCAATAACGACAAAAGCATCCGCTTCAGTCGAGATCAGATCATCTAAGGTTTGACGATCTTTCTTGATTCTTTTAGGCTGCCATACAGGCAAATTATACTCTAGAGCGACTTGTTTAATAGCTGAAGGCTGAGTTTTACTACCACGTCCCCTTCTCTTGTCAGGTTGCGTTACCACTCCCAGCACTTCAATTGCCGAGTCTGACAATAACTTACTCAAAGTAGTAACAGCAAATTGCGGAGTACCAAAAAAAACGATTTTCATATATTACGTCTCGTGTGAATTAGCTTCGTTGAAATTTACTAGTTTTTAGTTATTAGCTCTTAGCTATTAGCTTTTAGCTTTTGAGAAAAAGCTGGCAGTTTAATTGAATCAAGATATCAATTTCTCAAAATAATCATAATATCTGATTAAACATCTAAAACTAAGCATTTTTAAAATATTTAATTCACACAAGGCGTATATTAATACTCTTGACTTTTGATTTGCCCTAAAGGACTAGCTCCTTACGTCGCGTCGCGAAGCTTATCCTTTAGGACTTTTGACTTTTGACTTTTGACTTTTGACTTTTGACTTTTGACTTATTACTTATTACTTATTACTTATTACCTCTACAGGTTGCCTCAACTTCTGCTTGATAAATAGGCAATTCAAAACCAAAACTAGTTCCTACCCCTACTTCGCTG
>JAAUOU010000176.1 GCA_012034765.1 Pleurocapsaceae cyanobacterium CSU_1_1
TCAACGTAGATCATAATCTCAAAATAGCGATGCAGAAGGCATCGCTTCAGAGCAAGAGCATTAGAACATGGCGGACATCACGGACATCCAGATCATCGCATGTTTGGTCTGTATATCTTCCTAGTTTCCGATAGTATGACCTTTATTGGCTTTTTGCTGCGCTACTAATTTATCGCGCGATTATGCCTGTTTGGCCTCCAGAAGGAATGCCCGAATTTGAACTGTTGATTCCGCTAATTAATACTTCAATTCTGGTGGCTAGTAGCTTTGTTATGCACGAGGGGCAAAAAGCTTTAAAACAAGATAATATTCAAGGTCTGCAAAAGTGGTTTGGGATTACAGCGGCGATGGGTGCAGTCTTCCTCGCAGGGCAAGTTTATGAATATTCTCACGCCGAATTTGGTTTAACTACTAATCTGTTAGCCAGTTGCTTTTATGTGTTAACTGGATTTCATGGTTTGCACGTTATGACAGGAGTATTACTTATTCTTTGTGTGCTGTGGCGATCGCGTCAACCAGGACATTACTCTAGTAGTAGTCACTTTGGAGTAGAAGCAGCCGAGATATATTGGCACTTTGTCGATGTTATTTGGTTAGTGCTGTTCGTCTTGGTATATCTACTTAATTGATTTTAAAGAGTAGTTTTATGAGTAAAGCTATAGTAAAGGGCGTTTAATTAAGCGTCCTTATTCTTTTTTTTAGCAAAATAATTTTACTCTATTTTAAAAGCGATCGCTCAAAAAGTCTTGCTTAATTTGAGCAGACTCAACATTAAAAAACCATTCTTTAATTCCTTGGGCTAGAGTCTTGGCTAATTCTTTTTGTTCTCGTTCATCGGTAATCCATTCAAACTCTTCAGGGTTAATCATAAAACCCAATTCCAACAAAATAGAAGGTGCAGTGTGAGGGCGCGTTAAAGCCAAATTATTCCAGAAAGTGCCAGCATCAGGACGGTTTAATTTTTCTACTAAATAATCGTGTAAAAACATTGCAGGTGCTTGAGCCTGAGTGTTGTACCAAAAACTACTGATTCCCTGGGTATGTTCAGCATCTCCATCATCAGGCAAAGCATTATAATGAAGGGAAATAGCTAGATCAGGCTTGATCTTGTCAATCATTGCCACTCTTGCTTCCAGAGCTAGATCTTGATCTTTCTCTCTAGTTAGATAAACCATTGCACCCAATTGTTTTAATTCATCTCTAACTAATTTGGCAATAATTAAATTAGCTTTTTTCTCGGGGTATCCCGTTGCTCCTTTTGAGCCTTGTTCCTTACCTCCATGTCCAGGATCTAACAGTATCTTAATATTTTCTAAAGGTTTTTGACCTTCAAGCTCAATTACATTGCCTTCAATTAAATCCTCCACATATTCCATTGATGCAGCCGTAGCTAGAGGTAAAATTCTCGGAGAATGACGTAAAGATAAAATTAAATTAGTACCTTCATAACGCAGATCATAACCCCACTGCTGTTGATAATTGAGTACAAAAGTATAGTCAATTTGCGTTGGTGATACCTGCTGCCAATCAAGACGTTTTATTAGAGGGTTGGCATCAAGGCGGATTGTATCAGTTTGAGCCGTTATATTGTGCAGAGTAAGAGTGATGCTATCTTCTTGCTGCTTAATCTCTATAGGTACAGGCATTTGTAGTGGGAACACAATTTCAGTTGCCGATTTTGTTTGTCTAGAGGTGATTCCTCTAATTATGGACTGAGGCGGAATATTTCCAGGAATAAACTTGGTTTCCTCTGCTTTAATCCACGCACCATAATCTAGCCGTAGCCATTCACCCTCTTGACCTGTCACTCTAGCTCTTGTACCTTTAGGCAGAGGAGTTAAACGAGAATAATCACTACTCGCTCCTGTTCTAGCTACACCTACATCAGCAACTACTTCGACTACCCTAATATCTTTTGGGTCAAGAATACTAATTTGCCCTTGACTTTGACTAGTGACTATTTGATTATTTTGCTCTAAAGTAAATGTCGCTCTGCCATAGTTATGAGCAACATCAAGCACGGTGCAACCTTTATATTGACCCAAATTCTGCTGATCCTGAGATCCAGTTTTTGATGTCAATACCGCAGAATTAGCAGGTAACTCGACCGAGTCGATTTGGGGGATGAGCAAAATTTTACTTTTGCCTATTTGCGCTGAAACTTTAGCATTTGGTAGAGCTACGGCACTAAGGCAGATTGGTTCATGGGATAAAAGAGCCAGATCTACTACTGGAGTTAAAGAGCCAGGAGCAAAAGTTAAAGTTTTAGGCACTTCAGGCAGACTACTGATGCGGGTAATTTTGAGTTTTATGGTCTGATCTTCTTGACGAATAACAAAGATATTTTCACCCATTTTTAAGGGCAAGCTAGGAGCAAAATGCCCTGAAGTACTACGATTCTTAACTTCTTGACCGTTAATTAAAACAGCTTTTTTAGGTGATGCTGTACCAATAAAAAAGATTTTCTCGGCGATAGTTTCGTGTTTTGGGGGTGGATAAATTATAGATAAAGCTGATTCTGCTTTGACAGATAAGGAACTCCCCATCATGCTATTCATCAGCAGAACCGCAGTTAAAGCTGCTACACCGAGAAACCGTTTCATTTATTTACTACTTACTTAGGTACTTAGATTATTTCCATCCTGATTGATCCATAATCTTAACTGCATTAGCATTGTTTTTCCCATAGGCAGCAACGTTAGTGGTATCGTCCTTAAACTCGCCCAAACTTTTTACTACTTCCTTAAGGGGTGTGCCTTCTACCACAGGATATTCATTATTCTCTACTGCAAAAAATTTCTGTGCTTCAGGGCGAGCAAGATATTCAAGAAAGGCGATCGCATTTTCTTTATCTGGAGCATTTTTTAACATTCCCGCACCACCAACATTAACATGGGTTCCTCGATCTTGTTGATTGGGAAAGATTACGCCAATTTTGTCAAATATTTCTGGCTTATCTTCGTATCTAGCTAAATAATAAGTATTTGCTAGGGTAATATCTCCAATCCCTGCTGCTACATCCTCAATATTTCCTGTATCGTTACTCTGAGGAGGACGAGCCAAATTAGCTACTAATCCTTTAATCCATTCTGCTGTCGCTTCCTCTCCTTTTGCTTCAATCATTCCAGCAACTAAAGACTGGTTATAAATATTACTAGACGAACGCATAATTAATTTGCTTTTCCATTGAGGATTTGCCAAATCTTCATAGGTAGATAGATCTGTCGGGTTCACTTTATCTTTGTTGTACATAATTACCCGCGCCCGTTTACTAAAAGCAAACCAAAGATTATTAGGAGATCGTAAATTAGCAGGAATTTTTTGATTTAAAACTTCTGAATTTACTGGGGCAAACACACCAGCCTGTTCAGCGCGCCACAGTCTGCCACCATCAACAGTAATCAAAATATCTGCGGGACTATTTTCCCCCTCGCTTTTGATTCGTTCAATCAGTTCGTCATCTTTACCTTCAATTAAATTAACTTTGATCCCCGTTTTCTCAGTAAAATTTTCATATAACTGCTCATCAGTATTGTAGTGACGAGCAGAGTAAATATTTACCTGCCCAGCTTGTTTTGGTGCTTCTTTTGTTTTGGTTTCGCCTTGGGGTTGTTCAGGCTTGGATTGGCTACAGGCAACAACTATCGCTGCCGTACTAATGCCCAGAAAAAAACGTCGAGAAAGTTTACTTATCTGATTATCCATAAAAATTTATCAAGCTATATCTTCAAGAAAGAGAATATTTTTAGACTTTCTATCATACATTTTTTGCTATTTATTCTCAATAAGCTTAACGCGTTCAAATTTTAAAATGGATAGATGCTAACCAATCTTTTGTAATGGAAAACCCAAGCTTTCTCTTTGGTCTAAATACATTTGAGCAACTTGTCTAGCCATACTACGAATTCTGCCTATATAACGAGTTCTTTCCGTAACAGCAATAACTCCCCTAGCATCCAACAAATTAAAGCTATGAGAACACTTAAGAACATAATCCAGACTAGGAACAACTAAACCTCGCTCAATTAGTTGCTTTGCTTCTTGCTCATAAAGATTAAATAGACTAAATAGTAAATCGGGATCAGAGGCTTCAAAATTATAAGTACACTGTTCTATTTCAGCCTGTAAGAAAATATCTCCATAATTGAGGCGATCATTCCACATGATTTTAATCATCGCATCCGCATCCTGTAGATACATAGCCAATCTTTCCAAGCCATAGGTAATTTCAATTGAAACAGGATTACAATCAATTCCGCCACACTGTTGAAAATAAGTAAATTGAGTTACTTCCATACCATCTAGCCAAACTTCCCATCCTGCACCCCAAGCACCAACTGCTGCGTCTTCCCAATTATCTTCAACAAAGCGAACATCATGATCCTCTGGGTTAATTCCTAGGGCCTTTAAAGAATCTAGATATATTTCTTGTATATTGTCTGGAGACGGTTTGATTAGCACTTGATACTGATAATAATGCTGAAACCGATTTGGATTTTCGCCATACCTACCATCCGTCGGTCTTCTGCATGGTTCTACATATGCCACAGACCAGGGTTCTGGACCTATAGCTCTCAGGAAAGTACTAGGGTTTTTAGTTCCTGCTCCTTTTTCTGTATCATAGGGCTGAACAATAATACAGTTGCGATCACACCAAAATTTGTTTAGAGTGGCAATAATTTCTTGGAAAGATAAAGACATAGAAAAATACTGTTTAAACATCTGCCCAAACACCATAGCATGACTGGCTTTTGCAAGTATCAAAAAAAATCATCAAGAAAAGGGGTTGACATAATCTTAAAAGTTACCTATATTGGTAAATGCGCGGTTGAGGATGGGATTCCGTCCCCAGCAAGCGCCAAGAACCTAGACAATGCAATAGTTTGACGGTTTTTAAACCACAAAGTTTTTTGAATAAAAAGCAATAA
>JAAUOU010000002.1 GCA_012034765.1 Pleurocapsaceae cyanobacterium CSU_1_1
GTCTGGCATTCAGCCAAAGAATATTTAGCTCATCGTCTTTTCGAATCAGTTGAACAACTAGAATTTCTTTTACATAAACTTTTAAATGAAGGAGACTTAATTATTAAGTGGGACAGGAAATTGAAAAATAAGGGCAATGCTATTAATGCAATTTAAATGCACAACAGCTTATACAGAACAATTCCGTATAATAAGTAGTTAACTTTCACTTCAGGTATCAATTCAAATCATGGGTGCAGGTGCTGAATTTGAGGAATATGTAAGAAGTATTTATTCCATGTTGTTAAACTTTAAGGACGAGGGAATTCTTGTCACAGGTGGAGCTAACACATATTTAAGTGGAATTTCAGGCGAACGCTATCAGATTGATGTTTATTATGAATTTGTGCGTGCAGGAGTTCGTCATAGAGTAATTATTGAATGTAAAGACTGGAAAGATCCTGTCAAAAGAGAGGTCATCAATGCACTTGAGTCAAAAGTGCGAGATATCCCTGGAGTGATTGGGGTAATTATTTCTAGAAATGGGTATCAGTCAGGGGCAATTAACTTTTCAAAACAAAAAGGCATCCTTGCTTTAACATCTGATGAATTACCGTCTTTGGGGACTCTCATTGGAGAACGCCTTAAAACAGTTGCTCTTCCTGATGAAACATGCCTTGGAGAGCCATTCTGGACGATTATGATGACTAGATCAGGTGAGAATACAGGAGTATGGTTTGCATTAGGTTTTGATCGCACAGAAAAAAAAGCTACATTCCACTCTTTTTCTCGAAATATCATGCGGAGTTATTTTTTGAAAACATGAGTATAGACTCTAATAATTGGCGAGTTACAGGCTTACCCCGTTACGTTTTGAGAGGACTTATTGTACAACTCGAAGCTTTTGAGCTTCGTCATGAATCATTTGATATGATAGATTCTGGTGCCGTACTCATGTTTCTACCTCCTGATGCAAAACCGACAGATCCCTTTATCCCAATCCCTATAACTAGAGAACAACTAATAACTGGATATTATGGAGAAAGTATATCAAGTATACGGAAACAGGATAATTGATTCATCATGGCTAAGTTAACGAGCGCTTGTACGCGGAACGGCAGCATATGCTATTGTTTGTGTAGTCAATTCTAGCGCCGTCTGGTGAAGCGTAAGCCGTTAGGCTGACTTGAAAGATTACCAAATTCTGTTCGGTGGGCATTTAGAGTATTAACGATGGGACGAACATCTGCCAAAATAAACATGCCTTGCGCTCAGATGAACGAATTATTGCAGTTCCGAGCGACACATCCCATACAACGTCAATCAATCGATGGTGTGGAATGGAACTATATCCTTAGTGGTACAGGCACAGAAACCATCTTGGTTCTCAGCGGAATGCTCGGTAGAGCAGATACTGGATACCGAATGGTGATGAATTTTGAAAAAACTTATCGTGTTTTGTCAATTTCCTATCCCTTATACGACGAAATAAGCGCATTGGTCGATGGATTAATCAAACTCATAGATAGAGAAGGCATTCGGCGTGTCCATTTTGTTGGAACATCGCTTGGTACCGCTGTCGGTCACGTGCTAGTTCGGCGTTATCCCGACCGGCTCGAACGGATAGTGCTATCAACTTTTGGAATATATGACAGCAAAAAATTGAAGCAATTCAAACAATTTATCTATTTGTTAGATCGCTTACCTTATTGGTTGATTAAAAAATACTTTAAATTGGTCTTCCCTAATTCATTAAAAGGGTTTGATGAATCGGACAAGAAATTTCAAATCGCCTACTTAAACGATCTACTCGATCTTCAAGGTGATAAGCAAACGATTATGAGTCAATATCGAATGATACTAGAAATGTTTGAGAATCCCACTTATGGAATTGATCGACAGATCGATAATTCTTCGATTCTCATTATGCAGTCCCAGGATGATGAGAGCTGGGATCGCAATGCACAAGCAGTATTTCGCCAAGCATATCCAAATGCCCACATTCGGTTATTTGAGGAAGGCGGGCATTTGAGAGAAATCAGGGATGAAATCGAACATATTGAAACTATTCGTCATTTTTTGGAGTTGAAATCAGCCTAACAAGTCCGTTGCACAATGACCGTATTGAGATTGTTGCTGAGTCGGGGAGTTCCTGGCGGCTGGTGAACAGAGTCGTTAAGAACCTCTTATTATATTTGCTTTCTAAACAGAATCTCATACTCTATCTTAGTCATTAAGTTTTATAAGTTCTGATAATCTTGAAGGTCATGATTAGCAGTAATCTAGAGACATCGGGTATTAAATCACAATGTAAATTTACAGATGATTAACAAAATTCTATACGCTGATTCTGGAGCAGAAAATGCTCAAGATATGCTCAAAATACTATTAGAGCTTCCCTCCACTAAGAATGCTCAAGTGTCAATTTTGAAGGTGATTTCGCCAAAAACCACCCAAGAAGAATCGGCGGCCCAAGAAGAAGCTCAAGCAAAAATTGGTGAATTGGTTGCCAAACTTGGGACAAATTGCGATGAAGCTAGCTGTAAGGTTGAGGAAGGTGAACCCAAAACTACTGTGCTTAAGGTGGCACAAGAAGTGGATGCCGATCTAATTATTATGGGTTCGCGGGGTTTAGGTAAATTACAGTCGATTCTCAGTAATTCTGTGAGTCAATATGTATTTCAATTAACCGATCGCTCAATGCTGCTGGTAAAAGATGATATCTATGTCAAAAAACTAAAGCGAGTTATGGTGGCGCTTGATAAATCTCCTGGGGCAAGCTATGCTTTGGAACTTACCCTATCTCTACTACAGGGTTATCAAGATGCAGAGATCTTTTTGACCAGGGTTAATCCAGATTTAGATCCCAACGTTAATTTATCTCAAACAGATATGGAGAGTAATCCAATTTTGGCTCCAGCGATCGCCAAAGTCAAACGTATGGGTTTGCAATATCGCTGTTTGGTAACAGGTGGTAGACCAGCACAGAAGATCTGTAGTTTAGCTGAAGCTAGAAATATCGATCTGTTAGTTTTAGGTTCTCCTGAACGTCGTCCTTCCATTGCTAAAAGCCTGCCAGATATTGAGCGTTTATTAGGTAGTTCTTTATCTGACTATATTCGCATCAAAGCACCTTGTCCTGTGCTTTTGGCTAGGCAAGAGGTAGCAGCTTAGGATTGCGCTTTATTTTTTTATCCTCTGCATGATTTCAGCAGAGGACTTTTTATGTTTATTTTCTAACATTCATAAAAAATCCCTCATCGTATGGATGAGGGAAAGATTACTTTTTTAACTAGTAAATCTTAGTTATGTTTAACCAAATTTACCAGCAGTCGAGGCAATCAAGAAGGCTGCGTAGGTCAGAATATAACCCACAGTAAAGTGAGCCAGACCGACTACACGACCTTGAACGATGGACATAGCAACTGGCTTGTCTTTCCAACGAACTAAGTTCGCCAGAGGAGTACGCTCGTGCGCCCAGACAATAGTTTCAATCAACTCTTGCCAATAACCACGCCAAGAGATGAGGAACATGAAACCAGTCGCCCAAACTAGGTGTCCAAAGAGGAACATCCAAGCCCAAACAGAAAGGTTATTAACACCATAAGGGTTATAGCCGTTAATCAATTGCGCAGAGTTTGCCCAGAGATAATCACGGAACCAACCCATGAGGTAAGTAGAGTTTTCGTTGAACTGAGCAACGTTACCCTGCCATACACCAAGGTGTTTCCAATGCCAGTAGAAGGTTAACCAGCCCAAGGTATTGAGCATCCAGAACATTGCTAAGTAGAAGGAATCCCAAGCTGAGATATCGCATGTACCGCCACGACCAGGGCCATCACAAGGGAAAGCAAAACCGAAGTCTTTTTTATCGGGCATTAATTTGGAACCACGGGCATCTAAAGCGCCTTTGACTAGAATCAAAGTAGTGGTGTGTAATCCTAAAGCGATCGCATGGTGAACCAAGAAATCTCCAGGTCCAATAGTAAGGAACAAGGAATTTGTACCACTATTGATCGCATCTAGCCAGCCAGGTAGCCAAGCTGCACCAGTTTGGGTAATGCTATCAGGATTAGAAAGAAGTACATCAAAGCCATAGAGAGCTTTTCCAGAGGCGGCTTGAACAAACTGTGCAAACACAGGCTCGATCAAAATTTGCTTTTCTGGAGTACCAAAAGCTACTACTACGTCATTGTGTACATACAAACTCAAGGTGTGGAAGCCAAGGAAGAGAGATACCCAACTTAAGTGAGAAATAATCGCTTCTTTGTGCTGTAAAACTCTTGATAGTACGTTATTTTTGTTAGCTTCGGGATCGTAATCTCTCACGAGAAAGATTGCACCGTGAGCAAACGCACCGACCATCAAGAATCCAGCAATATATTATGGTGAGTATATAAAGCTGCTTGAGTTGTATAATCCCTCGCAATAAATGCATAGGAAGGCAAGGAATACATGTGTTGTGCGACCAAGGAAGTAACCGTACCTAAACTAGCCAGAGCCAAAGCTAACTGGAAGTGCAGGGAGTTATTCAAAGTGTCGTACATTCCTTTGTGTCCTTCACCCAAACCGCCTTGAGGAGGCTTATGAGTGTCCAGAATCTCTCTGATGCTATGACCAATACCGAAATTAGTGCGGTACATATGTCCAGCAATGATAAAGATAACTGCGATCGCCAAGTGGTGATGAGCAATATCTGTCAACCACAGAGACTCGGTTTGGGGATGAAAACCACCTAAGAAAGTTAAGATAGCTGTTCCTGCTCCTTCAGAAGTTCCAAACACATGACCAGCAGTGTCAGGATTCTGAGCATATACACCCCAGTTAAGACTAAAGAATGGCCCCAAACCAGCAGGATGAGGAGGAGTAGAAAGAAAGTTATCCCAACCCACATGCTGTCCACGAGATTCTGGGATAGCAACGTGAACTAGGTGTCCAGTCCAAGCCAAAGAACTTACCCCAAACAAACCAGCTAAGTGGTGATTGAGGCGAGACTCGGCATTTTTGAACCAAGCCAAGCTAGGACGGAATTTTGGCTGCAAATGCAGCCAACCAGCAAACAAGAAGATAGACGACAAGAGCAATAAGAAAATCGACCCTTGATATAGTTCTTGGTTGCTAGTCATACCAATGGTATAAAACCAGTGATAAACCCCTGAGTAGGCAATGTTTACTGGGTTAGAAGCTCCACCTTGAGTAAAAGCATCGATTGCTCCTGCTCCAAAGTGAGGATCCCAAATCGCATGAGCGATGGGACTTGTATTTAAAGGATCTTTAATCCACTGTTCAAAGTTACCTTGCCAAGCTACATGGAACAGAGTACCGGAAGTCCACAAGAAGATAATGGCAATATGACCAAAATGGGAGGCAAAAATCTTTGGTAAAGATTTTCCTCAGTCATACCATCATGCAACTCAAAGTCATGAGCGGTGGCAATTCCATACCAGATCCGACGAGTGGTCGGGTCTTGGGCGAGATCCTGGCTAAATTTGGGAAATTTAGTTGCCATAAGTTATGGGTAGAATTCTCCTGTAAAGGTTGAAAATGAGCTAAATATAATTATTTGCTACTCATTTCTGGCTTTTAGTTACTATCGTCAATATTCGATAGTTTTGTTAAAACACGGCTGCTGATTTAGCTTACTAGTTTATATTTCATTGACTAGCTACCGTTTAATTTTTTTTTACTGCTAATAGTCTTTGCTCAAAACCATAATTTTGGTTTGTCAATCTCACAAGAGAGATTTAACTCATCTTGAAAGACCGACATAACCTTAACAACAGCTATAACGATAGTGTTCTAGCTAAGAAGAATGCCCAGGTGGTAACAATTCCTCCTAACAAATAGTGAGCTACACCTACTGCACGACCTTGAGTAATACTCAAAGCGCGAGGTTGAATAGCTGGAGCTACTTTTAGTTTGTTGTGCGCCCAAACGATAGACTCAATCAATTCTTGCCAATAGCCACGTCCACTAAAGAGGAACATTAAGCTGAAGGCAAACACAAAGTGACCTGCCAGGAACATAATGCCATAAGCGGATAGAGCCGAACCGTAGCTATTAATAACTTGAGAAGCTTGCGCCCACAAGAAGTCACGCAGCCAACCGTTGATACAAATAGCACTTTGAGCAAAATTACCAGCAGTGATATGAGATACCGTACCGTCAGGAGATACCGTTCCCCAAACATCTGACTGCATTTTCCAACTAAAGTGGAAAATTACCACAGAAATTGAGTTGTACATCCAGAACAAACCAAGGAACACATGATCCCAAGCAGATACTTGGCAAGTACCACCACGACCAGGCCCGTCACAAGGGAAGCGGAAGCCTAGATTAGCTTTATCTGGAATCAGGCGAGAGCTACGAGCGTAGAGAACACCTTTCAAAAGAATCAAGGCAGTTACATGGATGGTAAAGGCGTGAATATGGTGAACCATAAAGTCAGCCGTACCTAACGCAATGGGCATCATTGCCACCTTGCCACCAACCGCTACGATACCGCCGCCAAAAGCATAGCTTGCTGGCTCGATCGCCGTAGGAGCAGTAGTCCCTGGTGCCAAAGTATGTATATTTTGTACCCACTGCGCAAAGATTGGCTGGAGTTGAATCGCCGTATCTGAGAACATATCTTGGGGGCGACCCAAAGCTCTCATGGTGTCGTTATGAATGTACAAACCAAAGCTATGGAAGCCAAGAAAGATACATACCCAGTTAAGGTGTGAAATAATTGCATCGCGAACACGGAGTACGCGGTCAACCACATTATTTACATTCTTAGCTGGATCATAATCACGCACCATATAAATCGCGGCATGCGCTCCTGCACCAACAATTAAGAAGGCACCAATCCACATGTGGTGAGTAAACAGCGATATCTGAGTCGCATAGTCGATCGCCATGTAAGGATATGGAGGCATGGCGTACATATGCTGTGCCACGATAATTGTCAGAGAACCGAGCATTGCTAAGTTAACTGCCAATTGAGCGTGCCAAGAAGTAGTCAAGATCTCATAAAGACCTCTGTGACCTTCTCCACCAAACAATAAAGGATCGCCTTTGTGACCGTCTAAAATTTCTTTCATACTGTGACCAATACCAAAATTGGTACGGTACATATGACCAGCAATAATAAACAGTACGGCAAGAGCCAAGTGATGATGTGCTGTATCAGATAACCACAAGCCACCAGTTACAGGGTTCAAACCACCTTTGAAAGTTAAAAAGTCAGAATATACGCCCCAGTTAAGGGTGAAGAAAGGTCGAAGCCCTTCTGCAAAACTTGGGTATAATTCCGTCATCAAATCTCTATTCAAGATGAATTCGTGTGGCAGAGGAATATCTGCTGCTGCAACTCCTGCATCTAACATTTTGTTGATTGGCAGAGATACGTGAATCTGATGACCAGCCCAGCCAAGACAGCCTAAGCCTAATAAACCAGCTAAATGGTGGTTCATCATTGATTCCACATTTTGAAACCACTCTAGCTTAGGAGCTCTTTTGTGGTAGTGAAACCAGCCAGCAAAGATCATCAAAGCTGCCATAACTAACCCGCCAATAGCTGTGCAGTACAACTGAAAGCTGTTAGTAAATCCAGAAGCTCTCCAAAGATAAAAGAAACCTGATGTGATTTGAATTCCGTGGAAACCACCACCAACATCAGCATTAAGAATATCTTGACCAACAATTGGCCAAACTACTTGGGCGCTAGGTTTGATTACAGTAGGATCGGTTAACCAAGCTTCATAGTTGGAAAAGCGAGCTCCGTGGAAATACATTCCACTTAGCCAAACGAAAACCACTGCTAAATGACCAAAATGAGCGCTGAATATTTTTCGCGAAATATCTTCTAAGTCACTGGTATGACTGTCAAAATCATGAGCATCAGCGTGAAGATTCCAAATCCAAGCGGTTGTTTTAGGACCTCTGGCTAAAGTTCGGTCAAAGTGACCTGGCTTGCCCCATTTCTCGAAAGAAGTTGGGACTGGATCTACATCAACTGTTACCTTGACTTTCGCCTCGTCTTTTTGAGGACTAATTGTCATGAGGATTCTCCTCTCAGGGCAATAGATTTTAGATTTAGATTTTCCTATTCTGAAGAACAGGTTTTTTTTATGTAAAAAGAGAGATCGAAAAAATCACTGCTTTTTATATAACCTTAGCTTGCTCTCCCTTAATAGGTTTTTATTTCAAGCTACAGGCATTACTGTATCTGATCATATGACTTAGAACTCAGCAAACCCAGTAAAGCTTAACAAAATTTTAAATGGGCGTGATTATTGTTCTAAAAGGTTTTGCACCTCCAAAGTTTCTCGGCAAAAGTATACAAAACAAAACCTATCTTCATAAAAGGCAATGTAAGTCATGGAGTCTAAATTCTCTAGATCCTGATTTAATTTATTAATAGGGAAGGATTAATTTGGGTCAGTCCAAAAGCAACCAGCTTTATTATTGATAACTTTATCGGTAGATATTTAATGAAAACTGTTAGAACAATCATCTCGATCTTGATGCTCGGTTGTTTGCTTGGTTGTCAGCAGCTCAAGCTAGAGAATTATACTGGCGATTGGGTTCCGCCCACGGACGCGCCTCTAGGCGCTAATCCTTTAGGACTCCGCGATCGCTTTGTCGAAACTTCTGCCAAAACTAGTAACTTGGCGACTACCAACAGCAATTTAGCTGAAGTAACAGCTCCTAAAATCATTAAAGAGTTGAATCAAGAACTCGAACAATACAGTCCACAAGTAAGAATCACTGCTCCTCGATCAGAAAAAACTTTTAACCAAACAGATATTGCCATCAAATTAGCAGTAGAAGATTTACCTATATTTCAAGATGATCGATTGCACCTGGGTAATCATTTAAATTTAATCGTTGATAACGAACCATTTCAGTCAATCTACGGTTTGGATGAACCAATAATTATTAAAAACTTGACACCTGGAACTCATACTCTTAGAGTATTTGCCGTAAGTCCTTGGGGAGAAAGTTTTAAAAATGAGGGTGCTTATGCTCAAACTACTTTTAATGTTTTGACTGAAACTAATACCAATCGACCTAATGCTGACTTGCCACTACTGACCTACAACAGTCCTAATGGAACTTATGGCGCAGAACCAGTGCTGCTGGATTTTTATCTAAATAATCCTAATTTGGCGATTGCTAAAAATAACCCCGATCAGCAAAAGTTGCTGGTTAAAGCAACTATTAATGGTACAAGTTTGATCATTGAAGATTGGCAGTCGTACTATTTAACTGGATTTGAACCAGGAGAAAATTGGATTCAGCTAGAGCTAATCGATGAGTTGGGCAATACTATCGAAAATACTTTTAATAACACTGTTAGAGTGTTTACCTATAATCCACAACAACAAGATAACTTAGCCCAATTAATCAGTAATAAAATATCTTTTGATGATGCTCAATCGATAGTGAAGCAGAGCTATTATATACAGCCTGAAAGAACTCCAGAAATCGTTGAGTCGAAAGACATAGCTGAAGCTGAAAACCAGGTTAACAATGTTATTAACAGTGCTGCTAATCAGTTAGAAGCAACTGCTAAAGAATTATCACCAGTAAACTCTGGGACTACTAATCAAGATAATCAGCAAATAGAATCAGAGGTTGAAAAAATAATAGTAAAACCTGCTCAAAAAAAAGAGATTGCAATCCCCAAATCTACTACTATTCAACCAAGTATCCAGCCAAAGAACTCTCAAGCTATAGTTATAGATGAAGCATCTGAAGCAAAAGCAGAACCTGCCACTGACATGACCCCAGAGACTGAAATTGCTGGTAATTCCAGTGATAGTGATTTAGTAAAACTACCAGCTAAACCAGCCAAATTATCAGCTTCAGATGTGGCTAATAATACTGCTAATAATCTGGAACAGGTAAAACCCAAACCTACTTCTAGCAAGATTGTCATTACAGAATCAAATTCTCCCCAGAAGCCAATAGCCGAGATTACAATCCCCCCAACCGAGTCCGTGAAAATTGTCGAATCAGTTGAATCAGATATTGCTTCAAATATCAATTCAGATAGAGCGATCGCCAATCCCATTCAGCAATCTCCCCAGAGTTTTTCCGAACCAACCGCCGACAAATTTTGGTGGTGGAAAAAATTCTTAGTTGGGTTGCGACAAGCAATGGAAGCACTAGCCAGAAAGTTACCCGATCAGATTTAAGATCAAGTACGCTCTTTACAGTTAAATATCTTGATATGGGGAATTAGGGAAATAGGGGATTAGGGAACAAGCTTATCTTGGCGATAATGAATATAGTGAATACAAGAAAAGAGTAAAATTTTATTAAGCTGAATCGCTCTTGCGTTAAATCCAAAATCTTTTTAAGAAATAGAGAATTTAAGCTACTTTTACCTTTACAATAATCTCTGCACCGACTCCAGTAAAAATAAAAATAATTTAGAGCTAAAGGTTTGAAGACATTGATAAAACTAGTTACCGTTCGTCAATCTCAACCTAAAAGAATTCGGCTTACAGAGTAAACAAACCAGACTTAAAGGGAATTAGACTACAAATTCATGACTATGGCAAAAGTTCTCGTCTCCGATCCTATCGATCAAGTTGGTATTGATATCATCTCTCAAGTAGCAGAGGTAGATGTAAAAACCAAACTGCCTTTAGAAGAGCTAATCAAAATAATTCCCGAGTATGATGCTTTAATGCTGCGATCGGGTACTCAAGTTACAGCAGAAGTAATTGAGGCTGGCAAAAATCTAAAAATTATTGGGCGAGCAGGAGTTGGCGTAGATAACATTGATGTTAAGGCTGCTACCCGCAACGGTATCGTCGTGGTTAACTCTCCAGAGGGAAACACGATCGCCGCTGCGGAACATGCTTTAGCAATGATGCTAGCTCTTTCTCGTCAGATTCCTGATGCTAACCAATCCGTCAAAAACGGCAAGTGGGAACGGAAAAAGTTTGTGGGGAATGAAGTATACAAAAAAACTTTGGGTGTAGTTGGTCTGGGCAAAATTGGCGCTCATGTGGCTAAGGTAGCCAGGGCAATGGAAATGAAGTTGCTAGCATACGATCCTTTTGTGTCTACAGAACGAGCAGAAAGATTAGGCTGTAGTCTAGTAGACCTGGACTTATTATTTAGGGAGTCAGATTATATTACGCTACACATCCCTAAAACTCCCGAAACCGCTAATTTAATTAACGCTGAAGCGATCGCCAAAATGAAGCCCCACGTCAGAATTATTAACTGCGCTCGTGGCGGTATTATTGATGAAGCAGCTTTAGCCGAAGCACTTCAAGCCGAAAAAATTGGCGGTGCAGCACTAGATGTTTATAGTAGCGAACCTTTAGGAGAATCACCTTTAACAGCTGTCGGTTCTAATCTAGTTTTAACTCCCCATTTGGGAGCTTCTACGGCTGAGGCACAGGTAAATGTGGCAGTTGACGTAGCCGAGCAAATTAGAGATGTTTTATTAGGTCTGCCTGCTCGTTCTGCGGTCAACATTCCTGGTTTAAATCCAGATGTTATGCAAAAACTCAGACCATATCTAAGACTAGCAGAGACATTAGGTACAATGGCTGGGCAACTGGCTGGAGGTAGAATTGATGAGTTGAATATCCGTTTACAAGGAGAGTTAGCTAATAACGATAGTCAACCCATCATTGTTGCTGCTTTAAAAGGATTACTTTCTCAAGCTTTAAGAGAACGGGTTAATTACGTAAATGCAGCCATTGAAGCCCAAGAACGAGGCATTAGGGTAATTGAAACTAAAGATATTTCAACCCGTGATTATTCTGGGGGATCACTACACATTGAAGCTCAGGGAGCTAACGGTAAACACTCAGTTACAGGAGCTTTATTGAGTGAAGGGGAAATTAGAATTACCAGTCTGGACGACTTCCCCATTAATGTTCCCCCAAATGACAATATGCTGTTTACCCTTCATCGAGATATGCCTGGACTTATCGGCAAAATTGGCTCTTTGCTAGGTAGCTACAACGTTAACATTGCCAGTATGCAAGTAGGACGTAAAATTGTTCGGGGTGAAGCTGTGATGGTATTAAGCTTAGATGACCCTCTGCCAGAAGGAATCTTACAAGAGATCATTAAAGTTGACGGTATTAGAGATGCTTATACGGTTAAACTCTCAATTTAAAACTTTCAGCTTGCCCAACTAATATATTGCTGGTAACGCTTTCTTGCAAATGGTAAGTAAAATATCGTTGGACTAGAGCCAAAATACTTGGTTGATAAATTCAAAGTTGGTGGATTTTTGCACTAACTTTGTTTTTGTACTCCAAGTAAATTTTCAAGTTCAAATATATTAACGTTTAAATAAATTAGAAAGCTAAGTTTTTTGAGCTTATTGGGAAAACTATTACTAAAGAAGCAAATAAATAAAATAGTAGATAAAGCTAAAATCTTGACATACAGTAGGGAAAATATATACTTTAACCCCAGATTATTTAATAAACAGTCAAACCTAAACCAAATAATTAATTTGTATTGGTAATAATCGCAGTCACAAGTGTAATTCCTACTAAACTCCAAGATAAACTCATTTAGCTTGAAACTATAGAAAATTGTGGCATAAAAGTAATGCAGCCATCGTTAATGGTGGATTAAGATTAAGTTCTTGCGGTTCAACCAAGATAATTTTTAATATAGCTCACAACCTATAAAATTCATGTCTAATCGTTGGTGGGAGATTGTTGTCAAATGCGAGCCAGTTTTAGAAGAATCTGTCTTTTGGCGACTCGAAAAATTTGGCTGTTCAGGGACAGCGATCAAAGTCAAAGTTTTAAATGATGAGCAAAGCTTAGAATCAGAGTCTACTGATCAACAAATTTTGATCAAAAGTTATATTCCTGAAATCGACACTCAGTTGTTAGATTTGGCTGCTCTCTCTCTCTGGTTAGAACAAGATGCCAAATTATTGGAAGTATCTGTTCCTGAGGCGCAATGGCACTTAATTGATGAAGAAGATTGGGCAACTGGTTGGAAAGACTATTGGCAGCCAATGGAAATTGGCGATCGCTTTTTAATCTATCCTGCTTGGGAAACTCCTCCAGAAAAAACCGACAGATTAATCTTACGCCTCGATCCTGGAGCAGCATTTGGCACAGGCACTCATCCGACAACACAGCTATGTCTAGAATCATTAGAGATGCGGCTTTCTGGGGATGCTAAACATCAAACTATAGCCGATATTGGGTGTGGTTCAGGTATTTTGTCTTTGGGTTCTGTTTTGCTTGGTGCGAAAAAAGTTTATGCCGTAGATACTGATGCCTTGGCTACCAAAACTTGTCGTAGTAATTGTCAGTTAAATGAACTTAGCCGAGATAGTATCATTGTGCGGGATGGTAGCGTTGAAAAGCTAATTGCCGAAAATGAAATTTTTGATGGCATCATTTGTAATATTCTGGCTGATACCATCCTTAAATTATTTCCCCAGTTTAATCAAATTACCCACGAAAAAAGCTGGGCGGTTTTGAGTGGTATTCTTCTAACACAAGCCGATCAAATTGCCGATGTTGTCGAGCAACAAGGGTGGACAGTAGCAGCATTATGGAAGCGGAAGGATTGGTGCTGTTTTAATATTCGACGCTCAGAATACTAATCCTGCTTCAATTAACTTGGGTTAGAATATCTACCCCATCCTTAGTTACGGCAATAGTATGCTCAAACTGAGCTGAAAGCTTTTTATCTTTGGTAATAGCAGTCCAACCATCATCGAGCATAACTGCTTCCCATGTTCCTTCATTAATCATTGGTTCAATGGTAAACACCATACCAGGCTTAATCTTTTTCTTTTGCCTGGGATCGTAATAATGAGGGATTTGAGGGGCAGTATGAAAAATATGGCTTACTCCATGACCAACAAAGTCTCTGACGACAGAAAAACCCTGTTGTTCAGCATACTCTTGGATGGCGGCTCCAATATCATTAATTCTAGCGCCTGGTTTGACCGCAGCAATTCCTCTTCTGAGACATTCCTCCGTAACTTCCACTAGTTTTCTCGCTGTTGCTGAAGGAGTTCCGACAAAAAAAGTTTTAGAAGTATCCCCGTGATAGCCATCAACAATCGGCGTTACATCAATATTAATAATATCGCCGTTTTTGAGGATTTGCTTGGCATTGGGAATGCCGTGACAAATAACTTCATTAACGCTGGTACAAAGAGAACCAGGGAACGGATTTTCTTTAGGTCCATATCCTAAAGGCGCGCTCACTGCTCCTTTTGCTTTCGTCCATTGTTCGGCAGCATCATTGATTTCTAGAGTGCTGACTCCAGGTTTCACCATGGGTTCTAAAAAATCTAATAATTCCGCAGCTAAAGCTCCTGCTCGACGCATTTTTTCAATTTCCCGACTAGAGAGATAAGTGATTTGTTCTGTTCCCATTGCTATTTTTGCTGTACTTGATTCTTGCTATACATACTGCCTAGTCTATCAATTCTTGAACTGGTAATCTGGATCTAACAATATTTGTGAAAAAAGACCTAGATCAATAATCAATCTAGGTCTTGGATAAATTTACTTAAACAGTTGAACACAAATGTCGTCAACCGTCGATCTTATTTGTCCCGATTAATTTCCTTAAGCTCTTCCTCTTTCTGAGAAAAATTATCTTGAATTGAACCTAATAAATCATTCAATTCTCCTAAAGAATCGTCAGAAATTTCGGTTAACTCGTCTAGCTTTTTGTCAATAGCATTAATAACATCAAATACATCTGAATCAGCATTATTTAGTTTATCAGTTGAGGATTGACTCTCATGAGAAAATGCTCCCATAAGTTCATCAAAGTCAGACTCTTCAGCCGAAGCTTCTTCAAAGCTTAACTCTTGGGAAGATTCATCTGCATTGTTAAAAGCAGCCATGAATTCATCAGAGTCAGACTCTTCAGAGATCCCTAAATCCTGTTCTGACTCAAAAGTCAACTCATTCAATGCTAATTCATTATCATCAACTAATTCTTGCATAAACTCATTTGGTTCAGAAGCATTTAAACCTTCTGCATTTAATGATTCTGAACCATCTAAAGATTAAAACTCAATTCATCTGATTCTGAATTCATCTCTGAAATATTATCCAGATTTATTTCCTCAGGAGAATCGTCTTCGTCAACAAACTGACCCATTAATTCTTCAGCGTTAAAAGCGATCGCCGATGAATCTTCAAAGCTAAATTCCACGGAAGACTCATCATCAACCATTAACATTGCTTCAAAGTCTATATCGTTAGACTCTGAACTCATATTTGATTCATCGTCGAAGCTAAATTCCACAGAAGATCGAGCATCTTCCATTGGTTCTTGTTCATTAGATTCTAATTCAGTAGCGATCGCCGATTGATCATCAAAATTAAATTCTGAAGAGAATTGATCATCCACTACTAACTCGCCCATCAAGTCATCAAAATCAGCATCAGCAACGGGCATTGCCTCGAAGTCCATTTCCTCAGACTCCGAACTGATTGACGATTCATCATCGAAACTAAATTCTGAACTGGATTTATCTTCTGTGGCGATCGCTGAAGAGTCATCAAAACTAAATTCTGAATTGGATTCATCTTCTATCGCTAACTCTTCGATGGACTCATCTGAGTCGTCAGTAGCCATGGGCATTGCCTCGAAGTCCATTTCCTCAGACTCCGAACTGATTGACGGTTGATCGTCAAAACTAAATTCTGAACTGGATTCTGGCTCGGTAGCGATCGCTGAAGAGTCATCAAAACTAAATTCTGAATTGGATTCATCTTCTATCGCTAACTCTTCAATAGACTCATCTGAGTCGTCAGTAGCGATGGGCATTGCCTCGAAGTCCATTTCCTCAGACTCCGAACTGATTGACGATTGATCGTCGAAACTAAATTCTGAACTGGATTCTGATTCTTCTAAATCAGATTCTTCCATGAATAGCTCATCAGAGTTTTCATTGCTACAGTCTTCACTCGTATCTAGTTCCGTTGGCTCGAATGTTCCAATTAATTTGTTTGCTATTTCCAGATCAGCAACTTCTTCGCTTTGACTGGATTCAGCTAAATCTGCTGAATTAGCAAAAGGATTAAGATTTGCTGGTATATTTTCTGTAACGTCTTCAATTTCCTCTTCTAGAGAATTTTGAGCAGTCACTAATTCATTGTTAAATATATCTGACTCTAATGAAGTTTCCTGAAAAGATTGTTCTTCAATAGGAGAAATGACTTGTTCTAATACTTCGTTTTCAACCGAGGAATTTTCTAATTTTGAGTTTAAATAATCATTTTTTGTTTCTAAATCTTGTTCATGATCTTCTAAAGCAAAACTATTTTGCTGCTCAAGTTCATGTTTTGTCCCCAGTTGCTCATTCATTAGCTCGGTAACAGGCTCATCCCATAGCTGATTTTGTTTGATAGGAAATGAACTAACACTAGCTTCTGGGATCTGTGTTTCCTCGATTTCGTTAGCAACAGATTGACCCAGTATGCTTTCTTGACTATTGAGTTCTGTTACTATATTGTTATTGTTCGATTGTTTTTCTTCTTGATTCTCATTAAATTTCTTTTGGCTGCTAGTTGCTAACATTCCAGCAATACTAGCTACAGAAGTAGTCGCACCCAAGCCGACGATCAGAGCTTTTTGATTTTCTTTTGCTAACAACATTCCAGCAACGACGGTTACGCTACCAAAAGCAAGAGAAATTAGCAGAATTTTATTAACAATTTTGGCTGATTTCATTTTAGGTAAATTCAATATAAGTTAACTTATGAAAGAAGTTATGTTTTCAGGCTGGTAGCTGATTTCAACTACTTTATGGCGCGTTTAGGTAAGAATCTTCTTCCCCTAAAGCCACCTTACTTTGGTAAGCATCGTAACCAAGGGTTAATTAATTCTGAAATACGAGAACTTCCTTAGCCTTATTTTTAAGAGTTCCCAAATGCCCGCTCAAAACTAACAGTTTGCCAATTGACTGTCCAGTGTGTAATTACAGATGATCGCACTTGTGATTCATAACTTTACAAACTATCTATTTTAGATAGGTTAAATAACAAAGCATATTGTAACTAGTTACTCATCAAAATTAATAGTTTTTAAATGTGACATTAATATTGCAACTATTTTTACTAAGTACAAAAGAACTATTATTTGCGGTAATTCTTGATTGGGACAAATCAGTTTAAAATAGTAGAATCGCAATAAAACTTAATACTTGCATTTAATCATTTAATTATGGCAGCAAAAGTAGAAATATATACCTGGAGTCGTTGTCCGTTTTGTATCCGAGCAAAAGCGCTATTGGATCGAAAAGGAGTTGAGTATACAGAATATTGTATTGATGGTGATGAAGATGCTAGAGATAAAATGAGATTAAGAGCTAATGGCAGATCGAGCGTACCACAAATCTTTATTGACGATCGCCATATTGGCGGATGTGATGATATTCATGCTCTGGAAAGAAAAGGGGAATTAGAAGCTCTATTGTAGAGAAGTATTCTTCAGCTGTACTTTATTAAGATAAAGGTAAAGAGGAAACGGATGCTGTATTGATCTGTAGCAATCCTCTCGGTTTTATTCATTGAAACTCGTATGGCAATTAGTAAGCAGTAATCAGTAATTAATGCACGCATTATCAATTCCCACTTGGATAGTTCATGTCTCTAGCGTCTTAGAATGGGCTGCTGCGATTTATTATATTTGGCAGTATGGAGAAGTTACGGGCGATCGCTCCTGGTATAATTTGTCTTTTGCAATGTTACCAGCCTTAGTTAGTGCTATGTGTGCCTGTACCTGGCACTTTTTTGACAATACACCCTCTTTAGACTGGCTGGTTATCCTGCAAGCAGCAATGACGGTAGTGGGTAACTTTACGGTATGTATTGCAGCCTGGGGAATCTGGCGTAGTTCCTCACAACTGCCAAAGCACGAATCAAGTGTAGTTGAAAATGAATAAAGAGAGCTTGTTTGCCATTTCTTTGTTTCCCTATTTGGGCTTCCTGTGGTTTATGACTCGTTCAGGCAAAACACCGCGTTTAGCTCTAGTTGGTTTTTATGTGCTGTTGGTTTTTGTAGCGATTACAATTCCTGCGGGAATTTATGCCCAAATACATTATGGAAAGCAATTAGCTGATGTGGATTGGCTACATGGCAGTGCCGAACTGTTTTTAACTTTGTCGAATATTCTCGTGGTTTTAGGCTTTCGTCAGGCAATTATTGAGCAGAAAAATAAGTCAAACAAGTAACGTTAGGTAGCAGCTAATTAGTTTGAAAAGATTGGCGATCGCACTATTTGCATTTGCAGTACCAATTTTTAGTATGAATTTGGAGTTGAAAGACATATTCATCTTAATGCGATCGCTAACATACTATATAAACAAACCAAACCAGAACAATTAGAGACTTTAAGTAAAATAGAGGAAACGGTCAGAAAACAAACACTTGAATATATTAGTCCTCAAATTTGAAAATTAGACTGTATCAAAAGCGATCGCTCGCTCTAAAGGCATTCTACTTAAAAAAATAAATCAAAATATCAATTTTCAATAGCTTTACATTCCAATTCCTGTGGTTCTGTAGAGCTATTTATTTTTACTTATTTTTACACCTACTGATTTTCCTGTCTCAGGTAAGCTTCAATTAAAAAATTCAAATTGCCGTCCATCACGTCGTTAATGTCAGTGGTTTCAGTCTCAGTGCGTAAATCTTTAACCATTTGATAGGGATGAAAGACATAGTTGCGAATTTGGTTTCCCCAAGCAGCTTCCACAATATCACCACGAATTTCGGCAATTTCTTGCGCTCGTTGTTCTTCAGCGATAATCAGCAGTTTGGCTTTTAATAAAGCTAAAGCACGCTCTTTATTTTGCAATTGCGATCGCTCTTCAGTACAGCGCACGGCGATTTTAGTCGGTAGATGAACTATCTGCACCGCCGTTTCTACCTTGTTGACGTTTTGTCCACCTGCACCACCAGAACGAGAAGTTTTAATTTCTAAATCTTTATCGGGAATTTCTAACTTCAGCGCTTCATCGCCTAAATTGGGCATCACCTCAACCCCCGCAAAGCTCGTTTGTCGCTTACCGTTGGCGTTATAAGGAGAAATTCTGACTAAGCGATGAGTACCTTTTTCACCTTTTAAATACCCATAGGCATGGCGCCCTTCAATTTCTAGAGTAGCGGATTTAATTCCTGCTTCATCCCCCGCAGAAGACTCGGCTAAACGAACTTTGTAACCTTCTTTCTCCGCCCAACGAGTATACATGCGCAAGAGCATTTCTGCCCAATCTTGAGCATCAGTTCCCCCTGCACCAGCGTTGATAGTTAAAACTGCGCCTTTGGTATCATAAGTACCAGATAAAAGTTGCTGGAGATCCCAGAGTTTTAACTCTTGGTTTAACTGTTCTAGGCTAGTTTGAGCCTCTGTAGCCAGGGATTCATCTGATTCTAATTCCAATAATTCAGCGATCGCTTTGGCATCTTCTAGAATATTCTGCCAATGTTGATATTGCTCCAAACTTGACTTGGAATCATTTAATTCTTGCAAAACTTGCTGCGCTGTAGTCTGGTCGTCCCAAAATTCAGCTTGTGCTGCCCTTTGCTCTAAATCTTGAATTTTAGCCCTAATTGCAGGAGGGTCAAAGATATTCCTGAGTTTTACTCAGGCGTAAGGCGATCGCTTCGATAGTACGCTTTAATTCGGATACTTCCATGACAGGAACTAGTTAATGTTAACTATTATAATTATTAATTATTTATTTAATAATTAATTTTCTATTAATTTAAGGTATTGACTCTCTAATAAAAAAGCCCCTTGAATAAAACGGATACCGTAATAACCTCCAGGACGACGATCTAAAATCGTTCCTGCTTCGCCAATTGCGAGGACATCAGGCGATCGCAACATGGGCATTGGTTCTGCGGTTTTAACATAAGCAGGTAGAGCTACAATCTTAACGCGATCGCCCACCTTAAAATGATTTGATTCATTGTCCATAAGTATCTAGGCAAAATTAATTATGTAATACTTCTAGATTAATAATAGTACAGGCTGTGGTGGCAAATAACTCTGCCTGAGAAGTGTATTCTCCTTCAGTTAAGCGAGGGTAGCGATCGCCTAACACTGCTAAATAATCTGAGAGGCGATCGCTAATTAGGTTTTGAGCAATTCTAGTATCAATATCTATAACTAGATGAATATAAAAACCACCAACGCGATCGCATCCTGCCAAAATTCATCTCCCAAGTTTAAAGGACTACCACTACGTTTGGTCTTAGTTTTACCTTTTGTACTGCAAGTTTTTGGTGCGGTGGGATTAGTGGGCTATTTTTCTTTCAAAAACGGACAAGCAGCAGTTAACGATCTCGCAGATCGCTTGATGGATCAAAGTAGCAATTTAGTGTCTAAGCATCTTGATAATTATTTAGCCATCCCGCCAAAAATTAATCAGATTAATCTAGATGCGATCGCTTTAGGCTTATTGGATGTCACAGATTTGAAGACAGCAGGACATTATTTTTGGCGACAACTACAAGCTTATCCAGAAATAACTTATACCAAATTATGAATCTTGCTCAAGCAGCCATCAATTAGCTAGTGAATCAACAACCTACTCTATTTAAGTAGGTGAGCCAAATTAATTAGAAGATGGTTTGGTAGGGAAGTAGGGAAGTAGGGAATAGAGATAGCTAACTTATTGCCTTCAAAATCTATTTTATCTTTGGTTTTATATTTAATTCCGCCTACTTACTTAATTAAAAACTACTGTAATTCGACCATGCCTCAAAGCCAAATTGTTTGTTTATATAAAATTTAGACCATTAATATATTGTCGCAATATAAACTTCTTGTAAACTACTAAAATCAATTAAATATTTAGAATATGATTATTTAAAGTCTTAGAGTAAGTTATACAGATTCAATTGTAGTATCAAATTTTACAAAATAAACTTATTAACAAGATCAAAAATAAAAATTCTACTACTAATCTAAAAATTACTTATTTTTTGAGACAATGTGCATTAACCTCACTACTACGCAGCCTAAAATCTTATCTTAATTTAAGCGTTAAGCAAAACATTATTTTGAGATCGCTAAACTTCTTGCTCTAATCAAATATTAGTTATTTAAATAAATACTTTAATTAATATAAAACAGCATATTTTTCAATTAGTAAATCATTTTTTTGCCAAAATAGACTAAACCAAACCTGATAAATTGATTGATTTATAATTAGATAATATAGCAATTAAGAAATGAGCAAAAGTAAATTGTTAAAACTTACTTTTTCATCTTCAAAGTGAATATTTATATACCTTTTTTTTATTCAGAAAAGATTAAAAGACCCGATCATAACTTTTTTTTATTGAGTATTTTAGGAGAAGATTTTCTGATTTTGCTGTTGGCTTTCAGTTTCGCTAATTTTTTTACCTGGTCAAATGTTTTAGGGCTATTTTTACTACAGGTATCTTTTTGGTGTATCTATGAAATTGGCTATATTGAAAATGACATTTTGGGCGAAAAGTTTGAAGATAAAGCAGTACTTTCCTATAACTATAATTCTTACAAATATTCGTTCCAGCTTTGGCAACCTTGGGTCTGGGCAGTTGTCTTTTCCATCTTAGGTATAACTGTTCTTCATCAAGAAATTGCGATTGAGGGGGTTCATCTGGGTGTAGCAATATTTGGCAATGCCGAGCGAGAACTATTTCAAATATCTGAAAGCTTCTTATATTGGATAGCTTTTTTATTAATCTTAAGATTTCTATTTCATATTTATAATCAACTCAATAAGCAGAGTCGAGTCTGGTTCTATTTTTTGTTGCAAGCATGTCGCTATTGTGGTTATTTGGTTTTGTTAACTACTAATACAGTTGGCTTAGTTTTACTAATCAGTAAAATTTTGATTCGTTCAATGCAGTATATTTTATATCGCTATATGGGGGGCAAAAATAGCGACTGGCTAACTGATTTCCCTCGCTACTTTTTTTACTTACTAATTTATCTTTTAATCTTAGGTGCGATCGCTGCTAATGAACGTGATATTTCTTTGTTATTTAATTACCAAGTACTTGCCATTATTGCCTTTTGTTTATTTAGAGGAAGCAAGCATTTTGTGAAGGTATTCTCACAGTTAATGCACGTTAGTAAAGATGGCTCAAATCGAATTGTCTAGTATTGGTGACTTTTTACTGCTGTAGCTCATCAAGCAAAGAAATAAAAGGTTGCCAATCATTCTCTTCACTAATCGATCGCCAAACGGATTCAATCAGAGGACGCAATAGAGGAGTCTGAGGATTATGAAATTTAAGGCGATCGCTAATTTTATCTCTATCGCTGGAGGAAATGTGATTAAGACATTGATGATAAATATTGCGCCAACTATCGCTGATTTGTGGCAAAAAAGTGGCGTTAGCCAAAATTAGATTTGGCTCCTCAAACCAACGAAAATCAAATCCTTGAGCTAATTCGGCAAAGAAACCAGAATAGCTAATTTGCGTATCTCTTAATAAGCTCACAGTTTGAGCTAACAATTGCTCGGCTAGATTGCCTAAATCTGACTCAAAGCCAAGTTTTTGCAGCATTAACTGTTGATAGTGTTGCTGATAATAGTCGTCAAACTGTGCCAACTCAACTTCTAAACTTGATTGTTCCGTAATCATTGCTAGGGGTTTTTGCAGTAACTCCAAATTAAACCTACAAATATAGGGCTGATTACCATAGCTATAGCGCCCACCATAATCAAAGTAAGCAGCGGTAAATCGAGCATCATAGCTAGGAATAAAAGCATAAGGACCATAATCAAAACTCTCTCCAGTGATCGACATATTGTCGGTATTGAGAACTCCATGACAAAAGCCTGCTGCCATCCACTGTGCTGCTAACTGTGCCACTCTAGTTACTAACTGAGCGTAAAACTGACTATACTTGTCCTCATCATCGGGGATATCTGGATAATATACGGCGATCGCACTATCTAGCAATTTACTAATTAGATCGGGACGTTGCAGATAGTGAAATCGTTCTAAAGTGCCAAACCGAATGTGGGATTTGCTTAGACGCACCATTACCGCAGAGCGTGTGGGGGAAGGTTCATCTCCTCGCCAGAGAGACTCCCCTGTTTCAATCAAGCTTAAACAACGAGAAGTATTTACTCCTAGCTGATGCAGTGCCTCTGCTGCTAACACTTCGCGAACACCACCCTTAAGAGTCAGTCGACCATCAGCAGTACGAGAATAAGGCGTTCGACCCGATCCTTTAGTTCCTAAATCATATAGATTGCCATCAATACCACGAACCTGACCATATAAAAAGCCTCTGCCATCCCCCAAAAATGGATTATAAGCGCCAAACTGATAGCCATGATAACGCAGAGCTAAAAAAGGTCTAACCCCCTGAAAGTGACCAAAAGCTGCAATGAAATCACCGTCTGTCACTAAATCTGGTTTTAAACCTAATAATGGTAACAGGCGATCGTTGCGATAACGTAAAAAATGATTGGGAAAATCCGCAGCAGCAACAATATCGTAATAGTCATCACCCAAGTTTTCCACTATGGGTTCATATTCAAGGTTGAGCAGCGGGTTGATACTTGTTCCCATAATGATTAAAATATCTAATTCTCAACTAGCTTCTGAGTTCAATTAGTTTTACAGTTAATTTACTCATTTATTCATCAATAAGTTAATTTTTAGTCCTCTTTTGATTATTTAACTATGCCAGATCCAATTATGTATCAAGAGGATGGTTATGTTGTCCTCGAATCAGATCAGCCTGAACAATTTATGAATTCAGCCGAACTGAAAACTAAACTAGCCAATCTGTTACAGCAGCCAGAAGTAATTATTCCCAGAGAGCTAGAACAGTTAGAATCACCAGAATTACAGGCTCAACACTTACTTGATAACTATTTTGAGTTAGATATTAGTGCCAATCAGTATCTACAGTGGTACGTGGTACGCCTAGAAAAATAACTGGGCAGCCAAATTTATCTAACCAATTATTTTCTACTCTAACGTGAGTTCGGAATTATAGTTTTTTGCCGAACTCACGTTACTCTCAACTAATTCCAGTTGCCGTATAGGCCAAATGACGACCAGAAATAAGGATGATTGAGGGTCAAAGTACCTTGAGGAAAATCTGCTGGCAGAGCTAAATCTGTGCCATTGGATAAGTTAACTTGTTTGTTATTAATCTTGACATTGCCTCGCAGCATTGCCAACTGAGTCTGACGTAATGCCTCTGACTTATTCAAAGTACTATCGAGCTGATCATAAAACTCGCCCATCATAGCTAAAGTTCCTAAATCGCTAACATACCAAAGACTAGCTAATGTAGATTTAACCCCTGCTTGTACTGCTAATCCTGCAAAACCCAACTCAGCATCCTTATCTCCCAAGGCAGTTTCACAAGCGCTTAAAACCATTAACTCAATTGGCGTATTATCCGTATTCCAACCAAGTTGATTTGATAGTTTTTGTAGCTGAGGTATTTTTAGCTGACTATCATAAAACTGGATGTAAGAATCGTTTAAATCTCCTGCTTTGAATTCAGCATGAGTGCCTAAATGAATAATTGAAAATGGCGTTTCGCGACTATTTTGAGCCACAAAATTGGGAATTGTAAACTGTTGATTTAGAAATGATTCTCCACGACGGGGATTACTCACAACCGTTTTCAATTCAATGGGCATGGTTGGTAAGGTTGCTTGCTCCTCAAATTCCGATGCCCCCATTGCCAAAATGGAAGCTTTGGCTGGACTTACGTAGCGAGTATCGGTTAAGCCAAAACTAGGAACCATTCCCGTAGCATACTTTTCAATCAAGAATTGTTTTCCATCATAAAGGGCAGCAACAGGCAATAAACGCAATCCTGAATCCATCGAAAATACCAAAACATCGATTTTATTAGCCGCTAGGTCTGCTTCTATGGGTTTGATCAGAACGTTGTATAGCTCTTGTGATGACCTTTTGTAGTCATTCTGATTTATTCTTCTAACATCACCAATTTCTTCGCGTAACTCTGTTGCCTTAGCAATAACATCTTTTCGCGAGGTATTTTTGACTGTCTTGCGTATTATGGGAGATTGAGCAACTGGAGGTGCATCAACACCCTTTAACTCAGATGATGCCACTAAGGAGGTTTGGGCATTTGCCTGCACTTGCTCTGGTAAAACTACAATGGACTCAAGCTGGTTGTTTTGCAGAGAAATATTGATAAAGGCAGCTTTTTTGCCTGTTTGTTCAGCTAACTGAGCTAATCGACGAGAAATATCTTTAACCGACGGTACAGAACCATAAAGTTGCATTCCTGTAGAACCAATTAATTGATTCAGTTGAAATTCTTCCTGCATATAGATAGCTAAATCGCCAGGCGCATCTTGAAATTGAGTTTCATATGCTCCGCGGTCTATTTGTTCCGTCGCTGGTTGAGAATCTTTTTCTGCTACTTTTTCCTCCTTTGGTTCCTCAGATTTTTTAATGTCTCTCTGTTCAGCTTCGTCAACTAATTTTTTGACTATTTCATCGGACTCAGGTGAGTTGACAACTTCCGCTTCAGTGGTTTTTTCGATTGTTACAGGTTCGCTCTCAACAATTTCAGATTGAGTATTGATAGGGTCAGAAGTTTCTTGACTAGAAGTTTCTGGACTAGAAGTTTCTATTTCACTATTGGGCTGAGTATTATCAACAGGTGTTTCTTCGACGATATCCCCCGCTGTATTTTCCCCCAAATTATCAGCTGTGTTACCTTCATCAGGCTCAGGCTGATTCATAATCTCATTGGGATTAGGTTGCGTAATGTCAGACATATTACCTGATTGAGAACGCGCTATTTCTGTAGAGAATATGATCAACGCACATGACAACACTACTCTTATTAATAATCGAGATAATTTCATAATTGATGTCTCACTTTGAATTTACTAATAAACTATTTAAAAGAAAAACTGTAGCCAAGACCCAAAACAAATCTTGTTCCGTCTCCCGCCGAACCAGTCACATCCGTAATTGAGGGAACAATAACGAGGGGGAATTTTCTAAATGGTACCAAAGGAACTCCAATCGTTAAGTCTTGACCACTCCATTCCGCTACAAAACCAATTGGTTGAATCACTTTAACTGCTAAACTACCAAAAACGCCGACGTTTTCGTTACCTTCATTAATATTGGACTCGGAGCGGAATTGACCGCCACCCACGCCCAACGTTGTATACAATTCACTAAAAGGCTTAGTTCTGTCTGATCTCAATTTAAATCTTTTAGTAGCAACGCCATATACAGATGATCCTCCGTCCGTGTCTCCCCAAGTAGTTAAGCCTTGAACGCCGACGGCAACAGCAAAGTCTTTTGGTAAACGACGATGTAGCTTGAGATTAATTGACCCATCACGAAAAGGCGAACTAACATCAACTAAACTAATTCCCACCTGTAAGCCAAGATTTTTTTGAGGATCTCCCAAACCAAAGCCCAGACCAATCACTCCATCAGAATCTTCTCGAAATCTCGCTCTCTCTTGATAGCCGATCCCAATTCCCACATTTCCCCAAGCTGCTCCATAAGCTGATGGATTGATAATCGTGATACTGGGAGAGGTTCGGTATGTCTCTTTCGGAAAAGGAAGTTGTAATGGGATTCGTTTTGGTTCAAATCGTTCTCCTGCCGATGGCTGACGGCGCAATGAGGGAGCACCATCTTCTGATGATTGAACAGCAACAGCATTATTAAGCTTTTCTTTAGGGGAAATGGGCTGAAGTTGGGTTTTACTCAACTTACTGTTGTTTGGTTGTCTGAGATTTGATGGTGAGGAAGGTTTAATTTGTTCAGCTTCAACATGAACACTACTGGCTGCCAAGATAGCGATGTTTATTAAAGCAATTTTTAGATAGGGAGCGAAGAACTTTCTAATGAGAGACATCTACAACACAGTGCTTTATATATTTCTATATGTAATTTATATGTAAAAGTGCCTTTTACCAAATCTTGCTGGTCTAACATTTGACTCCCATCATCAACCAAATTACTACTAGATAAGCTACCGAGTAACTTTATAAGAATTATAGACAGAATTTAAGAACTCACGCCTAATAGGTTATTTGATTATGAGGGAACAACTTTAGGTGAATAAAGTAAGAGCAAGAAAACACTAGTGGGTTAATAGATTTAGCTCTACACCATTAAGTACCGATTAGAAAGACAATTTTGTAAGATAAAGTGTCAGTTAGTGCCAACAGCATACCTACCAAGGCCACCAAAGAGGTTGATATGGTTCATCATTAAAACTATATACTCCTCGAACTTTATACACTTGGCAATCAATAGGAGATTTATTTTCTAAAACACAACTAGCATTAAATTTAGGGTTGACGCTAAACAGCTTTTCACTAGTCTCGTCCAGACAATTTTGGTCTTCTTGGTTGACCAAACAAACTTGGTTTTCCTCTTTAGTAGTTTCAGCTTTTAAATATTTAGCATCTTCCTGTTGATAGGAAGTTTGTAATTTTGTGGCAGTTTGCTGACAAACTTCTGCTCCAGACTGTCCTGGTAATAAATATTCAGCGTGCCAACTCATCAAAGGTGTCAAATTTACTTTGCCTGGGTTGTAGGCAAACATGGTGGGGGTGTCGCCTTGAGCGGCGCAAACAAATACAGATTGAGCAGACTCAGGAGCGGCTTTTTCTTCAGCCTTGACAGGAACTGTAACCAAGGCGATCGCGCCAGCAACCAAAACAAGAGATAAATATTTATTTTTCATCTGTGCTACCTAAAATATTGAGATATTAAAGCTATGTATATACGCTTATAAGTGTATTTGACTATATATAAGCAGGCATTGCCTATTATTTCACTTAATTTATTGTCACAACCATAAACTTTTGATGAAGTAGGCGAATTTTAGGTGCGGACAAAGCAGTATTTCACAACCAACAGGGGTAATAAATTATTTCAGCTCATAGCCGAATAAATTAGCGTCTACTTCGGCTAAGTCGATATCTCCCAAGCCATATTCTTGCCAGCGCCGATCGACCATAGCTGCTACATCATCATCCGATTCTAAAGCTTTACCCCATTCATGATCGGTTTCAGGAGGAATTTTCGTCGTCGCATCGATCCCCATGCGCCCACCTAAACCAATTTTTTCACTGGCAAAATCAAGGGTATCAAAAGGAGTATCAGGTAAAATAAAGACATCACGAGAGGGATCGACTTTGGAGCTAATTGCCCAAACTACTTGACGAGGATCGCGGATATTGATGTCTTTGTCTACGACAATCACAAACTTGGTGTAGGTAAACTGGGGTAATGCGCTCCAAAAAGCGAGGGCTGCCCTTCTCGCCTGTCCAGGATAGGCTTTATCAATCGAAATAATCGCAGCTTTGTAACTCAGCGCTTCCATCGGTAAAAAGAAATCGACAATTTCCGACACTTGCTGACGCAGAATTGGGGTATAAATACGGTTAAGCGCGATCGCCATCATCGCTTCTTCTTTGGGTGGACGACCGCTAAAGGTCGTTAAGTAGATGGGATCTTTGCGGTGAGTCATACAGTGAAAACGGACTAAGGGGGAATCTTCAACTCCGCCGTAGTAGCCCATGTGATCCCCAAAAGGTCCATCGGGTGACATTTCTCCTGGGGTAATTGTTCCTTCCAAAACAAACTCAGAATCCGCAGGCACTTCCAAATCGACAGTTTTACATTTAGCCAGTTTCACCCCACTACCACCATATAAACCTGCAAACAACCACTCTGAGAGGTCTACAGGAATGGGTGTAGCTGCTGCCATAATAATCAGCGGATCGACTCCTAAAGCGATCGCAATTTCTAGTTTTTTCCCTGCCTCGGCTGCCTTCCTCAGATGCCTTGCCCCACCACGCACCGACAGCCAATGAACGGTCATGGTATTCTTGGACTGAAGCTGGAGACGATATACACCAACATTAGGCGTACCCGTTTCGACATCTTTAGTAATTACTAAACCCAAAGTGATGATTTTTCCCGCATCTCCCACATAAGGGCGAATCATTGGCACTCGGTTGAGATCGACATCCTCACCTTCCATCACTATCTGCTGGCAAGGTGGAAAAAGTCTCTTCCTGGCTTGGCTTTTAAAACATCAAATAGCACCTTCCCAAAATCTACCGCCTGCTTAATTTTCTTAGGAGGCTTGGGCTGTTGTAACATGGCTAGTTTAGAACCCAAGGTTTCTAACTCTTCTGGGGCTTCCATATTCATCGACCAGCAGATTCGCTCTACTGTCCCCATAAGATTAACTGCTACGGGAAAGGGAGAGCCTTTAACATTTTCAAACAGCAAGCCAGGACCTCCTGCCTGTAACATGCGATTAGAAATTTCCGCAATTTCTAGTTCAGGATCGACCAATGCCGAAATGCGCCGAAGTTGACCCTTCGATTCCAAAATTTCGATAAATCCCCGTAAATCTCTAGCCATATTAAGAAATATAAACTTATTAGTATATACATAGTCTAGAAGAGTTGGGGCAGAATCTACAATTTCTTTGTCAAGCTGGATGAAAGATCCTGGCTCATTGCATCGATAATATTGTGCAAAGCTTCCATAAACACCTGTTCAGAGTTTGAATTCAAAGCATTTAACAAATAAGTTCTGCCCCCTTGTGGTTGGCAGAGAAATTGAACTACCTGATTTTTATTACTTATCTTATTCATGAACACTATTGGTTTATTGATATTATTCAAAATCAAACCAAGCCAAATTATCCAGCTTTGTCTAATTACATCCATCTGTTAAAAGTATGGTATCTAAGAGCAAAATTAAGCTCAACTAGTCATGATAACCGCTTATAATAGTAGTAACAATCTTGTTAAGCCTGTGAACTACTTTGACCATTAATTACTGCTGCGCCGACTAAATGAGCTATTCTTAAAACTTCTGGCACTTTACCATGGTCTGTCAATTGAATTAAAGCTGTAGACAAATTGTTTCAGTAGCATCGTTACCATCAGCCTCAATCTTGCCCCATACCATCCCTTCAAAACGAGTATTCGTGCAAATTACCGCCTGCTATATTTACCTTATTCATTACTCATCGCTCACTGAAAAAAGTCGTTGACAAGAGGCAAATGGTAGAATTATTACGAGTTATTAAATATTGCGATTTAATTGGGCAATCAAAGATTAGAAAGCAAATATAAATCAATTAGGAATAAGGATCATACATAAAAATTACTATGCTGAAAAGACTGTTGGGCGACCCCAATGCGCGTAAGTTGAAAAAATTTCAGCCTTTAGTGGCAGAAATCAACCTGATTGAAGAGGACATCAAGAATCTATCCGACGAAGATTTAAAAGCCAAAACAGGCGAATTTCGCGAACAGTTGGCTAAGGGAAAAAACGACGATGAAATCAAAGAAATCCTTGATGATATTCTGCCCGAGGCTTTCGCTGTGGTTAGAGAAGCAGGGATTCGCGTCTTAGGATTGCGCCATTACGACGTACAGTTGCTTGGTGGCATAGTATTATACAAAGGTCAGATTGCCGAAATGAAAACAGGGGAAGGTAAAACTTTAGTCTGTACCTTACCTGCTTATCTTTATGGTTTAACTGGTAAAGGAGTTCATGTCGTCACTGTTAACGATTATCTTGCTCGTAGAGATGCAGAATGGATGGGGCAGGTTCACCGTTTCTTAGATCTGTCTGTTGGTCTAATTCAGTCGGGAATGAGTCCTGCTGAGAGAAGAAAAAACTATGCTTGCGATATTACCTATACTACTAACAGTGAGCTGGGGTTTGATTATCTGCGAGATAATATGGCTGTCTCCATGGAGGAAGTAGTACAGCGTCCTTTTAACTACTGTGTAATTGACGAGGTGGATTCGGTATTAATTGATGAAGCCAGAACTCCTTTAATTATCTCAGGGCAGGTGGAACGTCCTACAGAAAAGTATCTGCAAGCATCTCAAATAGCAGCACAGCTAATTAGACAAAAAGAAGATTACGATGAGGAATCAAATCCCAACGAGGGTGTTGGTGATTATGAAGTAGATGAAAAAGCGCGTAATGTTTTGATGACCGACGAAGGTTTTGCGCGGGCGGAAGAAATATTAGGGGTAAATGATTTATACGATCCTGAAAATCCTTGGGCGCACTATATTTCTAATGCAATTAAAGCCAAAGAACTCTTTACCAAAGACGTTAACTACTTGGTGCGTAATGATGAGATTGTCATCGTCGACGAGTTTACAGGACGGGTATTAGCTGGAAGACGCTGGAGTGATGGTCTGCATCAGGCAATTGAAGCAAAAGAAGGCGTGCCAATTCAGAAAGAGACTCAAACCCTGGCAAGTATTACTTACCAAAACTTTTTCTTACTCTATCCCACCTTGGCGGGGATGACTGGTACAGCCAAAACTGAGGAGACTGAGTTTGAAAAAGTCTATAAACTTCAGGTAACAATTATTCCTACCAATTTGCCTTCTAAGCGTGCTGATTTAGCTGATGTGGTGTTTAAGCAAGAAATTGGTAAATGGCAGGCGGTGGCGGAAGATACTTCTAACATGCACGAAAAGGGTCGCCCCGTACTAGTGGGTACTACTAGTGTGGAGAAATCCGAGTTAATTTCTAAGTTGTTGCAGGAAAAAGGTATTGAACATAATTTGCTCAACGCAAAACCTGAAAATGTGGAGCGGGAATCAGAAATTGTGGCGCAAGCAGGTCGCAAAACTGCTGTAACCATCGCAACCAACATGGCGGGTCGTGGTACTGATATCATTTTGGGTGGTAATGCCGATTATATGGCAAGGCTCAAGGTTAGAGAGTATTTGATGCCTAAAATAGTTGCTCCTGAAGACGACAATTTCATGGCAGGAGTATCAGGACTAGATTTGGGTAAAGATAGTCCCAAAGGTTTTGGTAACAGTGGCAGTAACAATAAAAAAGTTAAAACCTGGAAAGCCTCCCCACAAATCTTCCCGACTGAACTATCAGCAAAAGCTCAGGATGTTTTAAAGGAAACGATTAAATTTGCCGTTCAACAATATGGAGAACAAAGCTTACCCGAACTAGATGTCGAGGAAAAAATTGCCGTAGCTTCGGAAAATGCTCCTGTAGACGACCCTGTCTTAGTCAAGCTAAGAGAAGCTTACAAAATGGTGCGTAAAGAGTATGAAGTGTTTACCGATGCTGAACATAATGAGGTGATTGCTAACGGTGGACTACACGTAATCGGGACTGAGCGTCATGAGTCTCGCCGAGTAGATAACCAGTTGCGAGGTCGTGCAGGGAGACAGGGTGACCCTGGTTCAACTAGATTCTTCCTCAGTTTACAGGATAACCTTTTACGGATCTTTGGTGGCGATCGCGTGGAAAAACTGATGAACATGATGCGAGTAGAAGACGACATGCCCATTGAATCTAAAATGCTCACCAACTCCCTCGAAGGAGCGCAAAAAAAAGTCGAGACTTTCTATTATGATACCCGTAAGCAGGTATTTGAATATGACGAGGTAATGAACAACCAGCGTCGCGCTATTTATGCTGAACGTCGCCGTGTACTAGAAGGATTAGACCTTAAAGAACAGGTAATTCAGTATGCTGAAAAAACGATGGGTGAGATCGTTGATGCCTATATTAACCCTGAGTTACCTCCTGAAGAGTGGAAGCTAGACAAGATGGTGGATAAAGCCAAAGAGTTTATCTATCTGTTGGAAGACGTGAAGCCTGAGCATTTAGAAGACATGACCGTTAATGAGATCAAAAACTTCCTGTGTGAAGAAGTCCGCAAGGCTTATGATATCAAAGAACATCAAATTGACAGTATGCAGCCTGGATTAATGCGCCAAGCAGAAAGATTCTTTATTTTGCAACAAATTGATACTCTCTGGCGAGAACATCTCCAGGCAATGGATGCTTTGCGAGATTCAATTGGACTGAGGGGTTATGGACAAAAAGACCCCTTAATTGAATATAAACAAGAAGGATATGAAATGTTTTTGGAGATGATGATTGATATTCGTCGCAATGTTGTTTATTCTCTCTTCCAGTTTAAGCCACAACCCCAGGCAGGAAACTAAGACTATTGTTTTACTAGTTTAATAGCTTTATAGCCAGCGTTGATTGCTGGCTTTTTATTTAGGCCTATTTAATTTTAATTATCTAATCATCTGCGGGTTCGGTTATAGGTTCAGCAGCAGCATTTTCCTGAGCAATAATCGCCCGTTTTTTTAGCTTGATAGTTAAATAGCGAATTGCATCTTCGCTCAACCGCATCATTCTTTCCAAAGGTGCATTTTGGCTACCATCGGCTTCATAGTTCATTTGTACATAAATACCGTCCAAATATTTGCCAACAGGATATGCAAGTCTTCTTTTACCTTTGACCTTAACCTCCAGGTTCTCAGCACCAGTTTCAGACAGATAATCTTGATATTTGGTAACTGCATCACCGACTTGATCTTCCGATAAATCGGGACGGAGGATATACATTAACTCGTACTTGTTGCTCATTTTACTTATTCTCCTTGTGGACAAATGGCTTCTGAATTAGAAGCAAGGAATTACAATCTTACTATTACTTGACGCTGAATTACCAGGACTCTGCTGTGGAAAGAGCAAATTCATCTAAAATTAGGCGCTCGCCATGCACTGTTCGGTTTAATAAAAGCCAACTTTAAGAGTATGATTTCTTAGTAACGGTAACGAAATAATTAGAAGTTTAATCTAGCTATGACACAACGCTATGTCCGTATTAAAACCAATCGCGAGCAGATTTATTATGGTGTGCTGAAAGCAAATCGTAGTGTATTAGTCTATGATGCTCCACCCTGGTTAAACGGACAAGAAACAGAGATGGTGCTGGAGTCAGATACATATCAATTGCTAGCTCCTTGTGTCCCTTCCAAAATTGTTGCTGTGGGTAAAAACTATCTTAAACACGCAGCCGAAATGGGTACACCTGTACCCAATGAACCTTTGTTATTTCTTAAACCACCAACTGCTATCGTGGCGGATACCCAAAGTATTATCTACCCCTTACAATCACAGCAGGTAGATTACGAGGGAGAATTAGCTTTGATTATTGGCGATCGCTGTAGTAAAGTCAATCCCGAACAAGCAGCAAAGAGTATTTGGGGATACACCATTGCTAACGACGTAACCGCAAGAGATCTGCAAAGAAAAGATAATCAGTGGACAAGAGCCAAAGGATTTGATACGTTTTGCCCTTTAGGGCCCTGGATTGTCCGAGAAGTGAGCGTTGAGGCTACAATTCAAACTTTTATCAATAACGATCATACTCCTCGCCAGTCTGCTGTGATTAGCGACATGGTTTTTAATCCAGATTTTCTCGTTTCTTACATCTCACAGATCATGACCTTGTTACCTGGAGACGTAATCCTTACTGGCACTCCCGAAGGAGTTGGATCAATTAAGCCTGGAGATGACGTGAGAGTTGAAATTGAAGGCATTGGCTGTCTCTCGAATCAAGTTGCTTGATATTTGTTTTGATTCGTTTGATTTAGCAGCGCTGTTATTAATCAGTTTAGTTTTAGTGACTTGACTTGATGCTTACTATCTTGGTAGTTGACTGTATACCGCAGCAGAGATTGTCGGAATTTCAGGATAGCGACCAAAAACACATTCTGCCATGCAAAACAAGCTTGCACCCGCAGCAATAATAAACACGAAGCCACCAATTAATTCGAGTCCTCCCAAAGTGCTAAAAATAATTGAAATTAAAGAAATGGCAATGCTAAACAGGATCGATTGCAAGGTATTAAACCGAATAAAATAAGAAATCTTTTCGTTCTGGACTACTGCTAAGAATAAAACAAAAAAGACAACTAAACTGCCCAATCCCAGTGGAATAATTGCGTCAAAAACACCGTAAAGTAAAGAGATTGGTAACAAGAGTGACTGCAAGAAGTTAAATATAGGCGCTAAAGCTGGGACTTTAACTATTAATCCCATGCCTATAGCCATGGCATCATAGATAGCAAACAGATATACGGCTGCTCCAAAAAAGCGGTCTTTAACGTCGGCTGAACCAAACCTTGCCATCTCAAATATGCTCCCAAAATCAAAATAATCAAATTTCTTGAGGCAACAAAATATAGCTCAACAGCTTATCCATATCACCATGATGTCTAGTATAACTAAACAAAAGTTTAGTTAATCCAGGTGACGTTAAAACCCATTTGACACTCATAAACTTGAGCCTGTTTTGACCTTTGCGGCGATTCGACCTCCACAGACGCGCCTCCAGGCGAGATGCGAAGCGAATCCTTATGCCCTAAAGGATATGCGGAGCGGTATGCTTTAGCACTAGCTGCGCGTGACGCGCAAGGCTTATCTTTAGGACGCGAAGCGGTACCCTTTTGGGTTAGGGCAAATCCTTTAGGGCTTCGCGATCGCATTTTGCCACATCCGAGCTTGCTATCATGCCAGCGAGGCAAACCACTTTGATCTGACATCACACAATTTTGGCAAACTTGTTGAGCAGACAAAATTTGCTGGTCTGCAATCATAACTATCATGATGTTGATCCTTTATTAGTTATATAGATTATTCTAATTTCTTCTGACTAAAATTAGACTTTTTGATACATGCTTTAACTAGATAATGATCTTTAAAATTAAATAATCGAAATTTATTTTTCTAGATGAATTGATGAATTGATGAATTATGGATAAAACTTGTGGTTTTCCTGGCTAGACTAGGCTATTTACTAAATTGATGGTTTTCAAAAGGACATTGAATTAGATAGCATAGATCATACTTACTTATCCTTATCGAAAATTACAGAATCAGATAGTGAATCAAACTAATTTAGATTTTCTCCTAGAAACAGATCCCGAAATTGCGGAAATTATTGATTTAGAATTGGGTCGCCAGCGATCGCATTTGGAACTAATTGCCAGCGAAAACTTTACTTCTCCTGCGGTATTAGCTGCCCAAGGGTCAGTCTTAACCAATAAATACGCTGAAGGTTTACCAGGAAAACGCTATTATGGCGGTTGCGAATTTGTAGATCGTGCCGAACAGCTAGCAATTGACCGCGCCAAGCAATTATTTGGAGCCGAGATGGCTAATGTGCAGCCCCATTCAGGCGCTCAGGCAAACTTTGCCGTTTTTCTAACTTTGCTCGAACCTGGCGACACCATCATGGGAATGGATCTATCCCACGGTGGACACTTGACCCATGGTTCTCCTGTCAACGTTTCAGGAAAATGGTTTAACGTCGTGCAGTATGGCGTAAACCAAGAGACAGAGCAACTAGACTTCGAGCAGATTAGAGCATTGGCGTTAAAAGAACGTCCTAAACTAATTATCTGTGGTTATTCTGCCTATCCCCGCACTATTGATTTTGCTAAATTTAGAGAAATTGCCGATCAAGTTGGCGCATATTTATTAGCTGATATTGCCCATATTGCTGGTTTAGTAGCTACAGGACACCATCCTAACCCTGTTCCCTATTGTGATGTGGTCACTACTACTACTCATAAAACCTTAAGAGGGCCTAGAGGCGGTTTGATTTTGACTCGCGACGCTGAATTAGGTAAAAAACTTAATAAGTCAGTCTTTCCTGGTACTCAAGGTGGTCCTTTAGAACATGTGATTGCGGGTAAAGCAGTTGCCTTTGGGGAGGCTCTCAAGCCAGAATTTAAAGATTATTCAGGTCAGGTAATTGCCAATGCCCGCTCAATGGCGGAAGCTTTCAAAGCCAGAAATTTTAAGCTAGTATCTGACGGTACAGATAATCATCTTATTTTGGTTGACCTCCGTAGTATTGGCATGACAGGGAAAAAAGGAGATGCTCTTGTTAGTCAGGTAAATATTACCGCTAATAAAAACACCGTGCCTTTCGATCCCGAATCACCTTTTGTCACTAGTGGACTGCGCTTGGGTTCTCCTGCCATGACTACTAGAGGTATGGGGGGGACAGAGTTCCAAGAAATTGCTAACATTATCGCTGACAAACTACTTAGCCCTGAAGATGAGGCTGTACAACAAAACTGTTTGGATCGAGTAGCTGCTTTGTGCGATCGCTTTCCCCTTTATCCTTATCTACAAATTCCTGTACCTGCCAAGATATAGGAGTATGCTGAGTTAGAGGCAATTTGGTGCCAGCAACAGCTTGATGCTATTAAAAAGTACACCTTATATCATCCCTGGAACTTAATCTCAGATGCCTGTTGAACTATATCATCTGATTGCATTTCTTACCTCTGTTACCTTTGTCTTATGGACAATACCCGATGTCAAAACTTTGGGTTTAAAGTTGGGTATCGTAGATCGACCAAACGCCAGGAAGATTCACCAAAACCCCGTTGTCCGTGTGGGCGGGGTTTCAATTTTTGCAGGCACGATCGCTGCTCTAGTTATTGTCTGGTTACTAGGGGGATTTTCTGCTCTAGCTCCTCAAAAAGTCACGGAAGTTTGGGCGGTAATTATTGGCAGCATTTTATTTTTTGGTATTGGTTTTGCCGATGATTTATTTAATCTCACTCCCATTTCACGCTTACTGATGCAGGTTGCCGTAGCTACTGGTTGTTGGTGTATGGGAGTACGGATCGATTTTGTCTCCTTTCCGATTTATTCTCTGGTCAAAATCTATTGGCTCAGTCTTCCTGTTACCGTAGTTTGGCTAGTGGGGATGGCAAATGCAATTAATTGGATTGATGGGGTTGATGGTCTAGCAGCGGGGGTTGCAGGAATTGCTGCCTTTGTGATGTTAGTTGTGACCTTGTTTATGGATCAGCCTGCTGCTGGGTTAATTGCCGCGGCGATGGCAGGTGGCGCACTGGGATTTCTTCGTTATAACTTTAATCCCGCTCAGATTTTTATGGGGGATGGGGGTGCATATTTCATGGGCTTTACTCTCGCCGCCGTAGGAGTAATTGGTCTAGTTAAAACGACTGCTATCACCGCCGTTCTCTTACCCTATCTAATTTTGGCTGTTCCCATTCTCGATATGTCTGCGGTAATTTTTTCTCGCATTAGCAAAGGAAAATCTCCCTTTATTGCCGATAAAAGCCATCTCCATCACTGGTTGCTTAAAGTAGGAATTTCCCAGCGTCAAACAGTATTGTTTATTTATACCCTAACTTTCTGGGTTGGCAGCCTGGCTCTTGGTTTTTCCAATATTCCCAGCGGTTGGGGCTATGCAATTGGAGCGACAATGCTCTTAGCTTGGCAATTATGGCAGGTTTGGCAAGTTTGGAAAGAAAGACGCAGAATTCTTAATAACGTTAGTAAATCAGATCAATGAGCGCAGAAATCATTTGTATTGGTACAGAATTACTGTTAGGAGATATCTTAAACACCAACTGTCAATATTTAGCTCAAGAATTAGCTAACTTAGGTATTCCTCACTACTATCAAACGGTAGTGGGAGACAACGTAGAACGTATCCATCACGTAATCGCCACGGCTATTAAACGCTCCTCAATTTTGATTTTTACTGGTGGTTTGGGTCCAACTCCTGACGATTTAACCACCGAAACAATTGCCAGTTTTTTTAATACTCCTCTGCAAGAAGATGCGGCAATTATGCACGATATTGCCAGCAAGTTTGCTTCAGTGAGGCGAGTTATGTCTCCTTCTAACCGCAAACAGGCGCTTATTCCTCAAGGTGCGACTACCCTGCCTAACCCTATGGGGACAGCCCCAGGCATTATTTGGCAGCCCCAAGTAGGTGTCACCATCATGACCTTTCCAGGAGTTCCTGCTGAGATGTGTCGTATGTGGCAAGATACTGCCGTTCCCTTTCTTAAAACCCAAGGTTGGGGCAGAGAGAGTATTTATAGTGAAATGATGCGCTTTCGGGGTATCGGTGAATCAGCTCTGGCAGAGAAAGTAGCTCACCTGTTTGATTCCCACAATCCTACTGTTGCGCCCTATGCAGGACAAGGCGAAGTGCGCCTGCGGGTATCTGCTAAAGCAAGTTCTCAAGAAGAAGCAGCAGCAATGATCGAACCGATCGCTACAGAAATTAAGCAGATTGCTGGGTTAGATTATTTTGGCAGTAACCAAGAAACTCTCGCTGCTGTAGTTGGAAAATTATTAACTAATGCCCAGCAGACTCTTAGCATTGCCGAATCTTGTACTGGGGGAGGTTTAGGAGCAATGTTAACCGAGATTCCTGGTAGCTCAAACTATTTTTGGGGTGGAGTAATTGCTTATGCTAATCAGGTTAAGCAGATTCTGCTGAGGGTCAATAGTCAAGATTTAGCCGAATATGGAGCGGTGAGCGATACTGTAGCGCAGCAGATGGCCGTGGGAGTAAAGCAGCGCTTACAAACGGATTGGGGCATTAGTATTACTGGTATAGCAGGACCAGGGGGCGATACGACCGATAAACCTGTAGGGCTGGTCTATATTGGTGTAGCTACCCCTGAAAATGAAAGCTTTAGTTATGATTATCGTTTTGGCAAGCAAAGAGGGCGGGAATTGGTACGTTATTTAAGCTCTTGTGCTGCTCTTGATTTATTAAGACGTAATTTGAGCAAACGTGGTTAGTTTATTAAGCAGTCTAAATTTATCTAACTCCCAATAATTAAGCTTGATTAAGCTCTGCAAAAATCTGGCTTGGTATCGCTAGATAAAAAGCTGATAGCTGTTAATTTTTACTCATAGTTTAGCGAATATGTTTATTTAGCTCAGATCCACTTTTGTTTTACTGTGCAGCCAATCATAAATGCGATCTAGCTCTTCTAAAGTAACTAGACCATATTGCCAAAGAATCATCGGAATAGGAGCAGGATGCTCTTCTACAGATTTTTGAACAATCTTGATGGAATCATTAGAAAGAGCTAATTCTTCTTTTAAAAATTTGATGAACTTGGCGTATATGGCTGGTTTCATAGTGAGTTACCTTTTTTAAATTTTCAAATTACAAATCATCAGAGAATTTTACGGACTAAAAAGCGCAATTTTGGCTATTGGCTATTATTTTTCGTAAGGTTTTTGTCATTATTAACTATTGTGCAAATTTTGCCTGTGTTTTTAATCGCTAAAAGATTGAGTTACATCTTAAAATATCAATCTTGAAGCTTGGGAACTTTAGACCCAATTAAATACAGCAGCAAACGACTGCAATAAAAATCTTGGGTTCTTAATAATGACACACAGATTCTAATACGTAAATACACTTAATCAAACTACTTGTCAAAAAGAATAATATTTATAGCAATATTTTTGCTCTTTCCTCTGATAGATAAGTGTGATTGGACTCATCTATACTTGGCGATCGCGATCAAAATCTACATAAAATCTTTATATTTTTGACGCAAATTTGTATTGTTGAGGATTAAATTTTGATTTTCAGCTATTAACTTTTGCCAGCTATAATTATTCTCGTAGTACATAGCCAATTCCTCTGACAGTTTGAATTAGCCTTTTATGATTTTGACTTTCAATCTTCAAACGCAGATAGCGAATATATACTTCAATCACGTTGGATTCACCACGATAATCATAGCCCCAAACATTTTCAATAATTTCTTCTCTAGTCATTACCTGTTCGGGATTAGACATGAGATACCTAAGTAATTCAAACTCTTTCATTGTCAGTCCGATTACCCGATCTCCTCTAATAGCTTGACGAGTGCTTAAATCTAAAATTAATTCACCAAACCTTAACTGCTCAGGAATATCTGTTTCTGTCTGAAGATACAAATTGACCTGCTCTAACAATTTATCTTTCTGATAAGGCTTCAACAAGTAGTCATCAGCACCTGCTTCGAGACAAGCAACCCGTTCAGCAACAGTCTCCTGTTCGACCAACATCAATACAGGAATATGTTCTCCCGCAGAACGTAACTGACGACACAAATCAAATCCAGATTTGCCTGTAAACGCACGGTCAACAATCACCATGACTGGTTGATAAACCCTTAGTTTAGACCATCCTTTTTGAGCTGTTTCGACCACAGGCAGATAGCCTAAAGTTTTAAGATCAAGACTCGCCTCCTGAGCAAAAAGATCGTCTGTCAGTAGCAGAATAGATGAATCAGTAGCGCTGTATTTATTTACCAAAATCTTAAACTCCTACGGCAACAATCAGGTTAATGCTAGTTTAGGGCAATTCTACCGATGTCGGTTTAGCGATATGAGGCAGTCCCCAACCCAATTTTTCTCGTAGGATACGGAAGAATTCAGGCGATCGCAAACGAATAAACCGTGCAGGATAGATTGATTTTTCGACTAAAATGTGGTCGTCTGGCAAAATATAACAGCCACCGTTCCCATCAACCACCATCACCATTCGGTTTGGCGTGGCGGGAAAAACTTTTACTGGTTCGCGATCGCTAAATACTAACGAGCGAGAAGCCAAAGAATGAGGACAGATTGGTGCTAGTTGCAAGACAGGTACATCAGGGGTTAAGACCGGCCCCCCTGCACTCAAAGCATAAGCGGTTGAGCCAGTCGGGGTAGAAATAATAATCCCGTCCGCCGCGATATCTACAGGAGCATGGTCGCCAATTTTTACTTCAAAATGACACATACTAGTCAAGGGTTCGCGATGCAAAACCATTTCGTTGAGGCTAAGAGCCTCCCACAGTATAGTATCGTGACGAAATACTTTGACTGCCAACATGGAACGTTCTTCAATTTCATATTCTCCACTCATTAGTTGCTCTAAGTCATCGTTGAGATGGCTTAAGTAACTTTCGGTTAAAAAACCCATGTGTCCTGTATTAACAGTCAACAGAGGAATATGATAAGGAGCAAGTTGCCGAAATGCAGATAAAACAGTACCATCTCCGCCCAAAACAACTGCAAATTTAACACTTGGATCGAAGTTAGCAGGGGTTAACTGCTCAATTCGGGTATGGCAGACAGCACTGCCAGGAGTCGAGTATTCTAAAATACCTCCCATGCCAGTCGCCATACATACATCCCACCCACAGGCGGTTAGCTTTTCGGTAATTTCTGAGGCAACTTTGCAGGCGATCGGCTTAATATCGTTATAAACAATGCCGGCTTTTGGCTTTGGCACAACTAATTACTATCCCGTACTAATCATCTTGAATATTAGAGTCCTATCTTCCAGCCTATCGTGGAGCAGTTAAAAATAATAGTCTCGGTTGCTAATTATTATTGATTGATCCTTTTGTTCTCTGCTTTTAAGGACGAAGCCAGATAAGCATCAACAAAAAATATAGCTCTAAAACCACATCAAACATATCTATGAAAATAAGCTCCCCGTAATGAGGAGCTTATTAACAAAGCTTAAAGAAATTTAAGCCTGTTTAATCAAGGTTAATTACAGCGCGTTACCACGAGGTAATACTTCTTCTGGGAATTCAAAGTTTTGATGTGGTTGGTCTTGAGTTGCCATCCATGCTCTTAGACCTTCATTGAGCAAGATGTTTTTCGTATAAAAAGTTTCAAATTCAGGATCTTCGGCTGCTCTCAACTCTTGTGAAACGAAATCGTAGGCACGTAAGTTTAAAGCAATGCCGATAATCCCAATACTTGCCATCCATAGTCCTGTTACAGGAACAAATAGCATGAAGAAGTGCAACCAACGTTTGTTGGAGAAGGCAATGCCGAAAATCTGTGACCAGAATCGGTTGGCTGTCACCATACTGTAGGTTTCTTCTGCTTGAGTTGGTTCAAAGGCACGGAATGTGTTGGCTTGTCCACCATCATCGAACAGTGTATTTTCTACTGTTGCTCCATGAATCGCACAGAGTAATGCTCCACCAAGTACTCCTGCTACTCCCATCATGTGGAAGGGGTTTAACGTGAAGTTATGGAATCCTTGCACAAACAGGATGAAACGGAAGATTCCCGCTACTCCTAAACTAGGTGCAAAGAACCAGCTTGATTGTCCTAGAGGATAGAGCAAGAATACTGATACGAACACGGCAATTGGTGCGGAAAAAGCGATCGCATTGTAAGGACGAATTCCCACTAGACGCGAGATTTCAAACTGACGTAGCATAAAGCCAATCAGCGCAAATGCACCGTGTAGTGCTACGAAAGCCCACAAGCCCCCGATTTGACACCAGCGGGTGAAACTCCAGCCTGCTTCAGGTCCCCATAAGAATAATAGGGAGTGTCCCATGCTATCGGCTGGGGTGGAAGTAGCAACGGTTAAGAAGTTACATCCTTCTAGATAGGAACTAGCTAGACCGTGAGTGTACCAACTAGTGACGAAGGTGGTGCAGGTTAGCCATCCGCCTATTGCCATATAGGCACAGGGGAAGAGTAATATACCCGACCAGCCTACGAATACGAAGCGATCGCGCTTGAGCCAGTCATCTACGGCATCAAAGATCCCGCGCTTGGCTGGTGCGCGTCCTACTGCTATTGTCATGGAAATAAATCTCCGAGATTATGTTTATTAAGATCGTTGGAATTATTACAATTTTGATGACTCGACACGAAAATACATCAAGTCTATTGTGAGAAAAGTTTACTTTTCTTTACTTATATTACACATAATAAAAGAAAGTAGCTGAAATTTCCAGGGTAAAACCAAAGAAAAAATAAAGATTTTCGAGATTTAAACTTAAATAAAGATGGGAATTTGCGAGAATTTGAAAGATAATCAAATAATTGCCGTCATTGAAAAACAAGCTTATGTTCACTATCGATATCGTTTTACAAGAAATTCCTCTACCAATTTCAGTCCAACGCAAAGAAGAAGCAGCAGCCGAAAATCTCTATCAAGAGCTTATGACAGCTATGCGTTCTGGTAGTGCTGACTTGATTGAGCTTACCTGCGATAAAGAGGAAGATAAAAAAGTCGCCCTCAAAGGCAACCTAATCTGTGCCATTAGTATTAACAAAAAATCTGGTGGGATGGCAGAAGGTCGAATTCCTGGATTTTTTGCCACTATTGCTGATAAATAATGACCTTCACTAAGGATATTAAGTCTGAAAAATTGCCGACTATTCGGGTAGACAATATTAGCTTTGGCTGGTCTGACGAAGCATCTGTATTGCAGGATTGCACCCTCCAAGTACCCCAGGGGGAATTCTGGATGCTGTTAGGGAACAATGGCAGTGGCAAATCAACCTTATTACGCTTATTAGCTGGATTATTAATTCCTGATAGTGGTTCGGTTGTTATGCCTCACAAAACGGGATTTGTCTTTCAAAATCCCGACCATCAGCTAGTCATGCCGACAGTGGGAGCAGATATTGCTTTTGGTTTGGTCAGTGAGAACTTAACTCAGATGCAGGTGAGACAAAGAGTCAAAGAAGCCCTTGATGCAGTCAACTTGCCAGAGCTAGAAAGACGACCAATTCACGCTCTCAGCGGGGGACAAAAACAGAGAATTGCGATCGCTGGAGCGATCGCGCGTAACTGTGAAGCAATCTTATTTGATGAACCAACTGCTTTACTCGATGCTGATACTCAGCTTGAGTTAGTGGCTCAGGTAAGAAATCTAGTCAAACAGAGGGGTCTAACTGCTCTTTGGGTAACCCACCGTTTAGAAGAGTTGGACTACTGTGATGGCGCGTTCTTGTTAGCAGGAGGAAAAGTCGTAGCTCAGGGAGAACCTCAAGCTCTTAAGCAAAGATTATTGGCAACAGAGAGTCAATAACGATATGCATTTTCTTATTTGGTTAACTTTTTGTTAACAAATATAATTAAAATAAAGTGTAAATCTTTACTTAGTTCTCATCAGGATCACCCCTTGCAATGTCTCCCTCCTCCCACCAGGCAATATTACTTGTCGATGGTTATAACATCATCGGCGACTGGTCGGACTTAAAACAAAGTCGCGATCGCCATGGGCTAGAAGCTGCCCGATATGAATTAGTCGAATGTCTGATTAACTATAGCGCTGCTGTAGCATACCGCACTAAAGTTGTTTTTGATGCTCATTATCAAGACACACCTCGCAGTAGCGAAATTCACACTACTGCTTTATCGGTACACTATACTGCCTTTGCCGAAACCGCAGACACCTATATTGAGAGATTTTGCGCCACCTTTGCTCGCAAAAAATACCAACAGGAATCTACTCGTCTCATCGTCGCCACTAGCGATCGCGCTCAACAGTTGACGGTGGTGGGCTACGGAGCAGAATGGCTTTCTGCTCCAATGCTGGAGCGAGAAGTAGGATTAGCAGTCCAGAAAACTAAAAGTAAGACCAAGAAACAGACCAAGAGAAAACCTCCTGGTCGTTTTTTATTTAATACTCTAGATCCTGCTGCGCAAAAGCGATTAAAACAAATGCGACAGGGGATGTAATTATTTTTAGCTGTAGTCAACCGTAGCCAAAAGTTTTTTGAGTATTTTGTTGACAGGGACAAAAATATTCGATATATTTAGAAACGTTGCCAGTCAAGCAAGAGCAGGTGGCAAGTTCTAGCCCCCATCGTCTAGTGGCCTAGGACACCTCCCTTTCACGGAGGCGACAGGGATTCAAATTCCCTTGGGGGTATATTGAAGCAAGAGCTAAATTACAGTTTAGCTCTTTTTTTATTTTCTATTCTTTCTGGTTTGCCATAATCATTCTTTTTTATATTTCAGATTAGTTAGCCAGACCACCAGCCAATGAGACTTTTAAAAAATAGTTTTCAACTCATGAATTTAATCTAGAAATAGGCTGGTTGAGTTCGCGTCAAAGCTATAGCCACACCATGTCCGCTGTTTATAGCAAAATCACTAGTTGATAGGGGTCAAGCACTAGTTTCTGGATAGCTGAAATTGTCTTACCAGAGACGAGATCGGTAAATATTTTCCGCATTCCTAGTAATCTCAATTGTTTAGCCACAATTTCTTGTTCGATATCGCTAAAGTTGGCTAACACAAGCACATTTTGTTCCTGTTGAGAACGAAAATAACCAAAGATGCAGTCATTGCCTGTATCAATAATTTCAGTTTCTCCCCGACTAAAAGCTCGATTATGCTGACGAATTTGGATTAACTTAAGCAATCCCAGATAAATTTGTCCTGGAATAGTAGAGCTATCTTTCCTCTTTAATGCCCGTTCATCATCAAATGCCGAACGGTGAACCCAGCGACTGTCGCCATCTTTTTCTGGCGACTCAGTATAGGTATAGTTGTTTAAAGTGCCGATTTCGTCTCCTAAATAGAGTAGGGGAATGCCACCGATGGTTAGAATAACTCCGTGTAATAAAAGGATGCGCCGTATGGCTAAATCAATTTCCTGGCGATGATTTTCATCTGTTAACTTCTCAAGACCACATAAAGAAGCAGTAGTACCAGCAATCCTGGCTTCTCCCGTTTCGGGTTTTTCTTGGAAGGGTAAGCCTTTAGCAAAGCTGCCTGGAAATCGACCAGTGAAAAATTCAGTCAGAAACTTGCGATGATCGTAAGGATTAATCTGCAAGTCTCGCATATCATCATCGGCAATTGCCCACCCAATATCATCGTGACAGCGAATATAGTTGACCCAAGCACAGTCTTGAGAGATCGTAAACCGCTTAGACATTCCATGACTCAGTAAACGAACATTTCTCACAGCTAGAGCATCCCATAACAGTGCCATCAACTGTGGATTATAAGACAAGGGACATTCTTCTTGACTGATGTAGCGAGTTACTTCGTCGGGATGAACAATCGCTTCTGATTTAAACACCATTGCGGGGGCAGCAATTTTAACAATCGTATTAAAAGCCTGAATTATTAAATGCGCTTCGGGCAAATTTTCACAACTGGTGCCTAATTTCTTCCAGAGAAATGCTACCGCATCTAAACGTAAGACTTCTACGCCAATATTCGCTAAAAACAACATTTCTTCAACCATCCCGCTAAAAACCACGGGATTTTCATAGTTTAAATCCCATTGATAATTACAAAAGGTTGTCCACACCCACTTACGAATTTTATTTTTGTAGGTAAAGCAGCCTGGACGTTCGTCAGGAAATACTGAATTAACTGTTTTTTCAAAAGCATTGGGCTGTTCACGATTAGGATACATCCGATAATACTCTTGATATTCTTCATTTCCAGCTAAGGCGCGTTTTGCCCACTCATGTTCGTCCGAGGTATGGTTAAACACAAAATCAACTACCAAGCTAATACCATGCTGTCGTAATTCTGTAGCTAACTGTGATAATTCTTCCATCGTGCCTAGGGCAGGATTGACTTCTTGATAGCTACTGACAGCATAACCACCGTCATTATCCCCTTCAGGACATTTAAACAAGGGCATCAAATGTAGATAGGTAATACCCAACTCAGTTAAATAAGGAATGCGATCGCGAATTCCTTGGATGTTACCAGCAAACAAATCAACATAGCACATCACTCCTACAAGGCGATTAGATTGATACCACTGAGGATCTGCTTGGCGCATTACGTCTAAAGCTTTGAGATCGTCAGATCTCGCTAACCACATTGAAGTAGCCGAAGCTAAAATATTTTCTAATGATAGAAGAAATCGTACTGATTGCCATAAAGTTGATACAGTAGCTGAAACAAGCGGGGAAAATGAGTATTAATGCGTTCTACATAACCCTGCCATTCTACTGTATCGATGTGATCGCAAAAACGTTTTTCTAATCTAGGTAACAAACGCGACAACGAAGTAGCACTCCGCTTTTTCCAAGAATCAACTTGACCCATAGAGATAATAACAATCCTTATTTATCAATCAAATACTTATATTGTCAGCTTTTCAAGCGAAATTGTAATTACCCGCTCAAATATTCATAGATAATTTAGAATTGATTCGCAAAATGCAAATTTATCAAACTTTTTGTCTTTTGTCCTGACGTGAAGCTGTCCAAACTGTTAATCTAAAGCTTAAAACTCAGAGCCTCAAGAATCAAGATATAATCTAGCTAATAAGCTAATAATAGCTGTCCAACAAACTTGATCTGATCTTATGAGTAATAATCCTGTGACCAATGCCTTCTTTTTCGGCAGAGCATTAGCTGAAGTTATGAGCGAAAAACTTGAAGAATCTTTCACGAATACCATGAGCGATCTGGGTAAATTCGATGCCGAGCAACGTGAAAACTTACGCAAGTTTATGGAAGAAGTACAGCTTAGAGCAGAACGCGCATCAGGGACAACTGTTTATCCTAGCACCAATCATAATGGCAGCCAGAGAACTAGTTCCTATCAAGGCATCAATATTGACACCAGCAGCAGTAACTCCGAAGATCTCCAGACCATGTTGGATCAGCTTAGAGCAGAGATTGCTACATTGAGAACAGAATTAAAAAAATATCGTAATTAATAAATTACTAAATTATTACTAAACCAAATTGCCCTGTCACTAGAGCAGCCTTAGTTATAATTTAGCAGGGTTTGAGTAGGGTTTGAGTTGAGCTAATTTTAGCCAACAGCTATAGAGTAAAAAGAGTAAAAACATTTTGAACACTGCGACTAAGAGCATTACTTATCCCATTGTTGAAACCTTTCATTCTTTGCAGGGAGAAGGTTATTGGACAGGAGTAAACGCTTTTTTTATTCGTTTAGGAGGATGTGATGTTCATTGTCCTTGGTGTGATACTAAACACTCCTGGAATCCTCAACGTCATCCCCAGCAGTCGGCACGAGATTTGACACTCATAGCTCAAGCAGTTAATCCAGCGATCGTCATTATTACTGGTGGCGAGCCGTTGATGCACGATTTATTTCCTTTAACTACCGCCCTAAAAAATGCAGGATTGCAGGTTCATTTAGAAACTTCTGGCGCTCATCCTTTAACCGGGGATTTTGATTGGATTACATTTTCTCCTAAGCAGTTTAAAGCGCCTCATTTCAGCATTTACGATCGCGCTAGTGAATTAAAAGTCGTGGTCACTAGCGAGTTTGATTTAAAATGGGCAGAACAACAGGCAAGTTTAGTTTCAAAATCCACCCTGTGTTATCTACAGCCTGAATGGAACTCTCCTCAGAGTAAAAGTTTGATTTTTGTCTATATTTTGCAGCATCCTCGGTGGCGGCTGAGTCTGCAAACTCACAAACTGTTAAATATTCAATAGTGAATATCCTTAAGTGAAGTTGAGATGGTAAAAAGGAGTATTGAATTTAAAATTAAGATTATTTTGAGGATTTCGTAGCTTTAATTGGCGAAAAAATTAAATAGTGAAAAAGTGGACGAATCTCGATTTTTGCCTTACAAAACAAAAGAGAAACAAATAATCGACCGTTTGCTGATTATCTGATTGTTGCTTTTAAATAATTTTCAGGCTCGGATAATCACAGGATTACCCTAAACAAATAGCAAAGTCGATCGCCTACCTAAATTACTCGCCTTATTGTTGCCATTATCCAAGCTTATGATTGTCTCGAAACTTTATGTTTATCCTCTCAAATCTGGTCAAGGAATCGAGCTACAGCAAGCACAGGTGCAAACCAAAGGATTTGTTGGCGATCGCTTAATGATGCTGGTGGCGGGAAATGGTAGGTTTATCACTCAAAGACAGTTTCCTCAGTTGGCAAAAATTCAAGTCACAATTGTCGGAGAAAGCACTACTCTCCAGGTAATAGACTGTACTTTCCCCTCGATTACTTTTATCTCTAGTCTAAATGGTGCGTTAATTGAAGTGGAAATGTGGCGCGATCGCTTTTTAGCCATCGATCAGGGAAATGAAGTAGCCCAGTGGTTTCATCAATTTTTAAATTTGCCTGGGGATAAAGTTTGTCGTTTAGTTAGACAATCTTCAGCGCATACTCGCTTATTAGCCAAGAAATATTCCCAGGAGGAGGATCTGCCTTTGAGCTTGGCAGACAATTATCCAGTCATGCTTACTGCTAGCGCCTCTTTGATGGAACTCAATCAAAGAATTATCGAAATTCATCAACAGGATAGTCAAGCAATACCCATGAACCGTTTTCGTCCTAATGTAGTTATTGAAACTATTGAACCATTTATTGAAGATTGTTGGAGACTAATTCAAATTGGCGAGATTCAGTTTGAGGTAGCAAAACCCTGTAGTCGCTGCATTATCACCACGATCAATCAAAGCGACGGTAATAAAAATAGCCTCAAAGAACCTTTAAATACTCTGGGAACTTTTCGCCAACTAAGTGAACAGGGAGTTATGTTTGGCGTTAATCTGATTCCGCACAATGAAGGTATTATTCAAATAGGCGATCGCCTGGAAGTTTTGGCAACTAGATAATTAAGCTAGATTAAGCTTAACTTAACGGTATTAATGATTCTCTTTAAAAGAATTATATTGTTCTTCATTAATTCTGCCCGCCTCATAGAGAGTATCGGTAATTTCGGAAATAGTTAGCACAGAATGAGCGCGATAGCCGTTGTCTTTTAGTCTATCTTTTACCCCTCCTTCATGGTCGATAAACACTACGATATCCTCAATGTTTAAACCCGCAGATTTTAGCTTTTCTGCCCCTTCCATAACGCTTTTGCCGCTAATCAAAATATCGTCGATTACTACTACCTTTTCGCCTGGGTGAAAGTTACCTTCAATTAGACGACGTGTACCGTGTGCTTTAACTTCCTTGCGGGGGAAAATCATCGGACGTTGGAGATTTAAAGCTAATCCTGTAGCCGTAGGTAATGCACCATAGGGAATACCAGCAATGCGATCAAACTCTAGCTGTCGGACAATATCACCATAGGCATCCAACACCTGATTAAATAAGTGGGGATTAGAAATAATTTTCCGCAGATCGATATAGTAAGAAAAGGTTGCTCCTGATGCTTGAACATACTCGCCAAACAGCAAACAGCCAATATCAAACAGTTCGAGAATTAGAGCTTGATAGGGGTGAGAAGCTAATAAGCAGACATCAGCAGTCCAAAGATCGCAACTAGCACCCTGGTTAGTTTTTGCGACACGATAGGTATTGAGCTTTTGATTGAGGTTAGCTACTTCTGTCGCCAAATTATTACTAGTCAAAAAGTCCTGGGGAATGGGAATCAATAATCCTTCTCCCATACTGTTTAGACCAGTATTAATTAACGATTCTAAATTATTTTTCTTACTCCACAGACTACGTAGTAAGATTGTTCTTTCAGGAGCGATCGCTCTAATTTTACTCAACACCTCAATATTAGTCGTCCCTACTTCTAAATATAGCTGTTCGGGAGTTGCCCAGGATTGCGCTTCTTGAACAACCTGGAGATAAAATGGCTGCTCAAAACTAGGATATCTTTGTAAAGTCTCTGCCTGGGGATTAGAAGTATGGGCGAGAATAAATACAGCTTTATCGGCATAAACCAAAAAGGGTGCTGCATGATCTTGTCCTGCATAAGGAGTTAGAGTAACAGCATCAACCTGCCACTGTTCAAAGATCGCCTTGGCAAAAACAGTACTGGTATTGAGATCGCTGTGTTTAGCATCCAAAATTACAGGAATAGACTTAGGTATTGCTGCCAAAATTCGTGTTAATAACTCCAACCCCGCACTGCCTAATGCCTGATAAAAACCCAAAGTCGGCTTGTAACCACAGACGCGATCGCTCGTTGATGTAATTACCCACAATAACCAAGTTTCAAGATCTTCAAGCAAACTGTCCCCACCTCGAAGATACTCAGATGGCATCATTTCGGGATTAGGATCGAGTCCTACGATTAAAAGACTGTTGTTGGTGGCGATCGCTGATGGAGTTTTGCCGTAAAATTCATGGTGCATCAAAAGAAGACAGTAAGCCAAATACAAGGAGGTTCAGTACTGGTATACTCAACTCGATGTTTTTGATGAGCAGGTATTAAGAGATAATCTCCTTTAATTAGCTTAATACGAGAATTATCCTCATAGCTCAATTCTCCTGACCCTTGAAGCACAATTAACCATTCATTCTGCTCTTGGTCGTACCATTCCCCTGCTGGGGTTACTTGCCCTGTGGAAATGATCCGTTTGATGGAAATCTGGTCATTATGCCACAAAGTCTCGAATAATTCCGCTGGGGGCAGTTGTTCGGGCAACTTAAATATATTTTCTCTTTGATCTTTCATCTCAACAAGCTTTACAGTTTAAGCTTTTAACTAAAAGCGATCGCGCCTTTGTAATGCGATGGGAAAGCAGTTTCTTATAAAAACACCGCAGAAGCAACATTAAATCTTATTGCTAAAGCGCGAATTTGTCTGATATTTAATTCTCGTTTTCCGTTAATTATTTCTGAGATAACTCCCTGGGATCCAATCTCTGGTAAATCAGATTGAGATAAAGAATATTCATCCATAAAATGAATTAGCATATCTACTCCACTACAATCTGGAATTGGATAATGTTGTTCTTCATAAGCTTCGATCACAATTCCCAATGTATCTAGAAAAGTATAAAGAGTATGGACGGTATTTGCTCCTACTTCATCAATTAAGCTATTTAATCTGGCAATTGCTTGATCGTATTCTAAATCATTATTAATCGTTAAATACGGAGCAATTTCTGCCCACTGTTGTTTTATTTTTGGTGTAATAGTACTCAAGATTTCCAGTCTCCTTTATTGTATTCAGAATGGGTTAATACATGGCGGATGTAAATTTTTCTGCGGTTGAAGTGAATAGATGCAATATATCAGTATCCTGAAACTACAATTAGAGTAAACTTGCCTGGAAAAGATGGTTCGCCTTACAACCAAACGCAGTTGCGATCGCTCGACGATGTTTTAAACTTAATTCCTAACTATTGAAGTAGATTGTGATCAGTAACTGGACTGGTAACTTTATACTGTCATTTGTGGAACAAACCAGTTTACAGCTTTGGTTAAAGCGAGATCAATATCAGACTGGGGTAAACCTAATTCTGTGACTGCTTTACAAGCATCATAAAACATCTTTTGCTGCGCCATACGTACGCCGTCTAGGGCAACTGTGGGATTTTTGCCTAATTTCGCTAAAATATTCTCTTCTAACCAAGCAACACCGTAGGGAATCCCATAGGGAATAGTATATTTGGGCGCGGGTATGTTGGTAATTTGTTCTAGCTTGCCCAGTAATTGCTTGAAAGTTAGATTTTGATTGCCTAAAATATAGCGATCGCCTGTTTTACCCTTAGTTAAAGCTAGAATATGCCCCTGGACTACATCTTGAACATCAATTAAATTTAGTCCTGTATCGAGGTAAAAAGGCATTTTACGTTGGAGAAAACGCACAATAATCTCTCCTGTAGGAGTAGGCTTTAAGTCGAATGCACCGATAGGGGTGCTGGGATTGACAATGACAACATCTTGCCCTTGCTGTACTGCTTTTACCGCCTCTTGTTCAGCATAGTATTTAGACTTTTTATAATCTCCTACTAGTTTATCTACAGGGCTTTGATAAGTCTCATCCGCTACCCCGTCTTGTTTAACTCCAATAGCAGCCACGGAACTTGTATAAACCGTGCGTTCAATCCCTGCTTGACGGGCGCATTGCAGAATATTGCGCGTACCTAAAACATTGCTGCGGTAAAGTAAATCGCGATCGCCTTGCCATAGAGAATATTGCGCGGCAACATGAAACAACACCTGACAACCAGACATTAAAGAAGATAGATCGCTGCTATTTAAATTTCCTGTAACGATCTCGACATCTAGAGACTGGAGGTTATCTAGGGAACTCTGACTACGCACTAAAGCTTTAACCTCGTATCCTTGCTGTAACAATAGCCTAATTAAATTAGCCCCAACAAAACCCGTGCCACCAGTTACGAAAGCTTTCATTGTTAATTAACTATGTTTGAGGATAGGGAATTAGGGAATTAGGGAATTAGGGAAATAGGGAATTAGGAATTTATTACGCAGCCACAATCTCATTGTTCACCACGAAGCCAACCTTGGAAGCTTTAAAATATAAACATCCCCACCGACGACCAAATCATTGGGGATGTTTATTCAACTATTTATTCAGTCTAACTGGAGTATACCAAATGACTAATCCTATTATCCAAACTGACATCGCTGATATTCTCAAGGAAATTAAATTAGACCAGAAAGAAATACTCAAAGAAGTTGGAAGTCTAAGACAAGAAGTAAACGAGATTAAGGTAAATCTGGAGACAGTTAAAGGAAACCTTAAAGCCCTAGATACTAAAGTCGAGCAGTTAGATAAACGCCTTAGCAATAGTGAATTAACCAATCGTGGCATTTTAATCGGCTTAGTGGTTATTATTCTTGGTGGTGCTGCTAAACTTTTTGGTTTTATGGGTAATTCTTGATTCGTGACTCTCCAGACATCAACTCAAAGATTATAAAGGTTATGTCCTAATTTACCGTTGCTTTTTGTCTTTGAGATTTAATTTCCAAATAAACCAATAAGGCATTAACGTCCGCAGGGTTAACCCCACCAATACGGCTAGCTTGACCGATAGTTAAAGGTTTAACTTGATTCAGTTTTTCTCTGGCCTCCATCCGCAGAGTTTCCACCGTGAGGTAGTCCAAATCTTGAGGCAGTCGAAGCTTAGTATGTTTTGCCATTTGATCGATCTGTAACTGCTGACGTTTAATATAGCCAGAATATTTAAGATCGATTTCTGCCCCTTCTGTCTCAGCAATATTTAATGCAGCATTATCTAAGCCGTATTTTTTGAGATCGGCATAATGAAACTTGGGACGACGCAGCAAATCTGCCAGGGTAATCGAGCCTTTAATCTTTTGTTGCGTTTCTTCGGCGATCGCTATTCCTACCTCTTCCTGTTCTTTAATCCGAGTTTCCTTCAGTCTAGACTTTTCAGCGGCAATTTTAGCTTGCTTATCGAGATAAAGCTGCCATCGGCGATCGTCAATTAAACCGATTTCTCGACCCAAAGGAGTCAAACGGCGATCGGCATTATCTGAACGTAGTAACAGGCGGTATTCTGAGCGACTAGTCAACATTCGATAGGGTTCTCGCAAGTCCTTCGTACAAAGATCGTCAATGAGCGTACCCAGGTAGCTTTGCTCTCTAGAGAAAATAACTTCAGGTTCGCCTTTAACAAACTTGACCGCATTAATCCCCGCTACTAAACCCTGTCCCGCAGCTTCCTCATAGCCAGTAGTGCCGTTGATTTGCCCCGCGCTATATAGCCCCTCAACTTTTTTAGTCATCAAAGTAGGGTAACACTGGGTTGCAGGGATAAAGTCATACTCAACAGCATAAGCAGGACGTAGCATAACGCATTTTTCTAGACCAGGAAGGGTTCTCAGCATTGCTAGCTGTAATTTTTCAGGCAATCCCGTGGAAAACCCTTGAATATAAAGCTCAGGAATTTCTCTACCCTCTGGTTCAATAAAGATCTGATGACTTTCTTTATCGGCAAAACGGACAATTTTATCTTCAATACTCGGACAGTAACGAGGTCCTTTGGCATCTACCCAACCACCGTATACAGGAGAAAGATGGAGGTTATCGCGAATAATTTTATGAGTTTCGGCAGTAGTACGAGTTAGATAGCAGTTCATTTGCTCTCTTTCGACCCAGGCTTCGGGGTCAAAGCTAAACCAGCGCATCTCTTCATCGGGTGGCTGGGGGGTCATTTTGCTGTAGTCTACCGATCGCTTGTCCACCCTAGCAGGAGTCCCTGTTTTTAGTCTGCCTGTCTCAAAACCTAGCCGATTGAGAGTCTCTGTTAACCCCGTAACGGCAAATTCGCCCGATCGCCCTGCATCCATCGATTTATTACCGACCCAAATCTTACCTCCTAAGAAAGTACCTGTGGTCAGAATTATTGCCTTAGCTGCAAAACAACTTCCAAAGTAGGTTTCAATGCCTAGCATTTCATCGTTTTTACCCAAAATTAGATCCGTTACCATTCCCTCGCGGATACTCAAATTCTCCTGATTTTCCACAATCTGCTTCATCACCGCAGCATATTCTCGCTTATCGGTTTGCACCCGTAATGCCCACACCGCAGGGCCACGAGAAGCATTTAGCACTCGTTTTTGCAAATAGGTGCGATCGCTTACCTTGCCAATCTCTCCTCCCAAGGCATCAATTTCATGGGTCAATTGGGACTTAGCAGGACCACCCACCGCAGGGTTACAAGGTTGCCAAGCAATACGATCTAAGTTAAGAGTTAACATCAAGGTACGACAGCCTAATCTGGCTGCTGCCAATGCTGCCTCACAGCCAGAATGTCCACCACCGACCACGATAATATCGAAAGCGTCTTGAAAATCTACAGTCTGAGATACGGTCATATTAATTAACGATTGAAACAGAGAAGCTGAGAGCTAAAAACTAGTCAGTAAATTTGAACGAGGCTACTTCACATTAGGCGTATTAATTGTAACGTAAGAATTCAGGTGGCAATTTAAGGTAGTTATTTTTCGTCAGCTAATGTTTCTTGTAATTCTGCTGAGGAGGCTTTGAAGCCAACTAATACCGCCTGATTATCTTTAGTCAATAAAGGTCGTTTGAGCAACATCGCATCTTGGGCAAAAGCATCAATCCACTGCTGATCGCTAAAAGTGTTTCGTGCCTCGCCTAAAGCGCGATAAGATTTACCTGAAGTATTCCGCATTGCTTTGCTGCCTAATGCTTTCACCCAACTGGCAATCATTTTTTGATGGGGAGGATGATCTTTGGTATTAATAAATTCATATTCAAGATTATTGTCCTGTAGCCAGCGATCGCTTTTTTACAAGTCCCACAATTGGGTATGCCATAAACCTTAATAGCCATAATAAGTAATCAGAATTGATTGTTAAACAGAGTTGCTCTTAAAATACTCTATAAATTCGCTGTTTTGTCTGATTTTTGCCTAATTATCTCATGTTATCAGGTTGATGAGGTTTGTTTTTGGAAGTTATTTTAAAATGAACTACTTTCTGGCAAATGATTTAATTAAAGGAGCATTAGATCTTGGCAGTTGATTTAAAGCTTCAATAGCTGTCGGCTGGGAACAAACATGAGCATCAATGAATAAACCAATTGCTTCGGCAATCAAATCTCGTAGTTGTGTTTCTGGTTGAGTGGGTGGAAAGTCTAGAAATAACTGACCCGTTGTAGAATCTAAAGGATCGCAAGCAGAGTAATGGTTTGCACCTTCGAGCAGGAGTAGATAACTATCATTTCTGCCACCCGCTATTGCTTCCTGAAAAGTACGTAGAATTGGAGTTGTAGCTTGTTCCCAAGTTACTCCATAGCGATGACTACTATTGGCAATAACTCCATCACAAGTTCCGCCAATTAATAGTAATGGTAAAGAATCAGGCAGAGGTAAGATTGTTCCTGCTGGATAGCCTAGCTGATTTCCTGCTGCCGTATGGGCAGCATAGGCAAAAGCAGCAGCAACTTTGGGGAAAAACTGTGGATTAGCACTTTCAATTGCAACTCTACCGCCAGCAGAATGTCCGCCTAAAACGATTTGGTTTAAGTCGAGTAAGCCTGCCAAAACTCCTTCAGCCTGTAGACGTTTTAACGCCATTAACAGGGTTGGTAAAGCAGATGCTGTTGCCCCTTTCCCGTACATGTTTGGAGCTAACCTGGTAATGTCAACCCCTGGGGTGAGCGCCACCATCCCTGGAAAGTTTTCGGCAACCCAGGAAAACGTAACCACTACGAGTCCACGCTCTGCCAATTTAATCGCAAGCCATTGATACGATTCCCCACCACAGTTAACACCGTTAAAACAAATGATAACCTTAAATGGAGACTGTTGAGAATCAGCAGGAAAAATACCTATTTGCTCTTGGTTACTTCCTGGTGTTTGACTTGGGTAAAAAACCTTCAGATGAATTGTGTCATATGGGGAAGATGCATTTTCAACTTTAGCAGCTTGGAAAAGTGAGCGCACATTCATAGTATAAAAATTTTGTCAGAATTATATTGATTTGATGCCGATTTTTGGCGCGATCGCTTGTATATTAAAACTCAACTATAATTTAAGGGATTCGAACTACTTTTTGCTTGACTCTCAAATATTTTCTTTCATCACCAAATTATTGCGATGCACTACGGTATCTACGCTGTCGTAACCTAAAATTTCGGCAATCTTGGTTGAGTGATACCCTTTAATTTGTTCAATTTCACTATTGTTATAGTTAACCAAACCTCGACCTAACTCAACACCCTCTTGGTTACATAGCTGCACGGCATCGGTAGCCGAAAATTCTCCTTCAACCGCCACAATTCCCGCAGGAAGCAATGATTTTCCTTGACTAGTAATGGCTTTTACTGCACCACTGTCTAAATACAGCTTACCCATCGGAATCAAGCCATAGCTAATCCAGCGTTTGCGCGCATTATCAGTCTGGGGTTGGGGTTCAAATTGAGTTCCTAAATCTTTGCCTTGCAAAATATCTAAAATATTTTGTGGTCGTTTTCCTTGAGTGATAACAGTTCTAACTCCTGTACTAGTGGCAATTCTGGCTGCTGCCAGCTTGGTTGCCATCCCCCCTGTACCCCACTGTGAGCCGCTAGCTCCTGCCTCAACCTGAAGTTGATTAAACTCATTGCTACTCACCAGTTTGATTGGTTGAGCATGGGCAACAGTTTTAGGATCGGCAGAATACATACGATCTACATCAGTTAAGAGAAATAACCAATCTGCTTGAACTAAGCTCGCAACTAAAGCTGAAAGGGTATCGTTATCACCAAATTTCAATTCATCTACCGCCACGGTATCGTTTTCGTTGACGATGGGAATTACTCCTAGGTCTAGTAGTTCTCCAAAAGTGTTGGCAACATTGACGTAGGTGTTGCGTTCGACTAATTCTCGCCTGGTTAACAAGATTTGAGCGATCGCCTGTTGTAAATTACTGAATAGATCATCGTAGATGCGCATCAAACGTCCTTGTCCTACTGCTGCTACAGCCTGTTTTAAAGCCATTTTGCGCGGTCTTTCCAGCAAGTTTAGTCTAGCGCAGCCTATACCCACAGCACCAGAGGAAACTAAGACTACCCTGTGTCCCTGAGAGCGTAAATGACTTAGCGTTTCTACCAAAGAAGCGATAGTAGCGATCGCAATTTGCCCTGTCGGCTGCGTCAGGCTAGAAGTGCCAATTTTTACTACTATAGTTTGGAAGTTACTCATTAACTAAATGTTACTTACTCCATACAGAATCAGGGTTTGCTATGCTCGATCTACATTAACTCAATTCTTAACCTACATCTGAAGCGTTATTGGTGCTTTATGCTACCAGTATGAATCAGAAAATTAAATAATCTAAAACTAGATTAAAGTCTTTTGGACTAATTTTTTGAGAAATTTATTGATTGTGAGAGTAGCGATCCTGTGACCGATATTAAGCCAGAATCAGATCAATCCTTGGTTACAACAATACTGGAACAGGGACTCAAGGCAGCACAGCAGCAAAATTGGCTAGAAGTTAGCAATCAGCTAAAACAACTACCGCAAAGTAAATCTGACTATCATAGTAATCAATTTCTGGTAAATTCAGCAGATTGGCAGACAGTCTTTGATGTTGCTTTAGAAATGTTAATTAAAGCAGATTTTCAGCATAAATGGGAGATTACTAAGCTTTTTCCTCTCTTAGGAGACAAAATAATTATTCCTCTCAGTGCTTTAGCTTTAGATGAAACAGTAGAAGCAGAAGTGCGCTGGTTTATCTGCCAAATTCTGGGAAATTTTGCCGAACAGTCGGTTGTCCTAACTCTGGTGCAGCTACTCCAGCAATCTACCGATCATGAATTAATTACCATCGCTGGTAAAACTTTAGTCAAAATTGGCGATCGCGCTATTGATGCTTTAGTAGAGCTATTATCTCAGCCAAAATATCGTCTCTTGGCAACTAAAGCTTTATCCTACATTCGCACTGTCTCTACTATTACCCCCTTGTTAGCTATCACCACCTACGAGGATGCCGAATTACGCGCCATTGCCATTAATGCTTTAGGTAGCTTCCACGATCGCCGTGTACCACCTGTATTGATTACAGCCTTACAAGATCCAGCCAGCACGGTTAGAAAAGAAGCAGCGATCGCTCTAGGTTTTCGCCCCGATCTTTGCCAAGAAATAAATTTAGTCGAACATCTGCAACCTTTACTTTATGATTTGAACCTAGAAGTTTGTAGCCAAGCAGCCATTTCTTTGGGCAGAATGCAGCAGCCAACCGCGAATGCTGTTCTATTTGAAGTTTTGCAAGCCAACACTACGCCAATGAGTCTTAAGCTGGATTTAGTCAAAGCTTTAGGGTGGAGTCAACTTAGTTCGGGCATCGTTTATCTCGAACAGGCTTTAAGCAACCCTAGCGAGTTAATTGTGCAGGAAATCATTCTAGTTTTGGGGCGAATAAGTACACCAGAACTAAAACATCAATCAGTTCAAGTACTAATCAACTTGTGGCAACTGCGACAATCATTACCAGTATCCAGCAGACAAACTCTTGCCACCTCTTTGGGAGAATTGCGCGATCGCTCTGCCATCCCAGTCTTACAAGAGCTTGCCCAAGATAGCGATCGCAAAGTCCAACTTCATGTCCTAGCCGCCTTAAAGAAACTAGCCATCAACAATGAGCAGTAATTAGTGATGGTCGGTTGTCTTTGTGGTAATTATTACTAGCTTTTTTTTAGTAACCACTGCATAATGTTATGGTTATATTTTTTTTACGGTGTGCATGGCAAAGACTAAATTAGCTGCTGACGAAAAGGTTACAGTCCTAGAAGCTGCTCAAATTTTAGATGTTTCTCCTGACACTATACGTAGATGGGAAAAGAAAAAACTGATTAGAGCTAAACGTTCCGAAAACAACTATAGATTATTCGACCTTGAGGAACTATGGCGTATTCAAAATAAATATCTAGGATTGGGAAATAAGGTAGAGTTTAAAGTTCTCAAAAGCAAAAAAACTAAATTCAATGTCATCGAATTATTCTCTGGCTGTGGTGGCATGGCTTTAGGCTTTGAGAATGCTGGGTTGACAACGAAGCTGCTGGTTGAAATTGATAAAAACAGCGTTAACACCCTTAAAGAAAATCGCTCCCACTGGAAAGTTGAACATCAAGACATAGCTCAAGTTGATTTCACGCCTTATAACGGCAAGATTGATGTTGTCGCGGGTGGACCACCATGTCAAGCCTTTAGCTATGCAGGATATAGTAAAGGTTTTGAAGATACTAGAGGAACTCTATTTTTTGAATTAGCTCGATGCGTAAAAGAAGTACAGCCAAAGGTAACACTTGTTGAAAATGTTCGAGGTCTGATTCGGCACGATGAGGGAAGAACTTTATCTACTATGCTGCGAACCTTAGAAAATTTGGGATATAGACCTGTTTATAGATTACTTAGAGCGCAATTCCTAGATGTACCACAAAAACGCGAAAGGGTAGTTATTATAGCGGTCAGAAAAGATTTAGACATACCTGCGTTGTTTCCCAAAGAGAAAGATTACACTGTCTCTATTAGAGAGGCATTAAAGATTGTCCTGAGAGTAACGGAGCTACTTATCCTAAACGCAAAGGAGAAATTCTTAAGTTAGTTCCAGCAGGAGGTTATTGGCGAGATCTACCGATGGATATTCAGAAAGAATATATGAAAAGAAGTTTTTACTTGGGTGGTGGTAAAACTGGTATGGCTAGGAGACTATCATGGGATGAACCTTCGCTAACTCTTACCTGTAGTCCTGCTCAAAAACAGACTGAGCGGTGTCACCCTGAAGAAACAAGACCACTAACAGTAAGAGAATATGCAAGAATTCAAAGTTTTCCCGATGATTGGCAATTTACAGGTTCTTTAGCATCACAGTATAGACAAATAGGTAATGCTGTTCCCGTTAATTTGGCTTATCACATTGGAAAATGTTTGATTGCAATGCTGGAGAGAAAAATTGATTCGGAAAATATGATGATTGAAAAAATTGAAAAAGCAGAAAAAATTCAATTATCTCTACCACTATAATGATTAAGATTACTAAAAAAAAACTTAATCTAATTTTCTTCTTCGTCCAAAGGTAATAATAATTGAACTTCTTCGGGCGATTGGCTTTTCATAAACTCTGAAATTTTATCTTTAAGTTCATCTCCAACTTCTTCAAAAATTTTTAATAGCTCGGGAAATACATCCTCACCAGCAAATTCTTCCCATAACTTTTCTTGTACTAATAGTTCTTCTTTAACGTCACAAACTCCAGAAGTCCAGCGAGAATATTCTTTAGGATAATATGGATTATAAGGTATACCAATACAGGTTTTTATATTGGCATTAGGGTTTTGACTAAAACGTAATGCACACCAGCGAAGCATTTTCCTTCTGAGAGATTTAAATTCTTTAAGATTAGGTTTAACAGTAGTTATATCCACATATAGTTCTACACCATTCGGTTTAATAACAAAAACATCGACACGTTTATCTTGATCTATATTTGTTGCTCCAGACTGAATACTATTCCTAATTAGAGTTATTTCATTTTGTTTATTAGGCTTTCTTCTTTTGGTTTCTATTTCTGAACAAATCTGATTTATTAAAGCTTCGGTCTTATCATCTATCTGACCAAATAAATCGTATTGCGTCTTTACCTGATAGCCAGCTCCTTCAGCTAATATTTTAGCAATTTGCTCATACAAAGACATTCCAAAAGAAGTATATAGAGACTGCATTATAGATGCAATAACTACTGTTTCCTTGGTGAAAATTGCCTCGAAAAAAGGTTTATATTCTGATTCAGAAGTATATTTTTTTATCTTGTCATTAATCTTACTGGCTATTAGGTTTTTAATCTGAAGCCTAGTATTTTTATTCACGTTTGTAATTTTATAGAGTTCACACTGTTGTAACCATAAACTTATTGGATGTCTAGAGCTTAAGTGGATTTTGGCGAAGTAGCGATCGCCCAACTTCAGAGTTCAAGCTGATATCTTTAGCCGAATTTAATTTGTCGCCTCTAGAACCACAAAAAAGCCCACCTTAGTGAGCCTAATTCAATTCTTATTTTTGCTATTTACTTATTAATTAAGTCTTCAATTGAGGAAACTTGAATTGTAGTTTTAGGTATTTCTTGAGTAATTACAGTCGACTGTAGAATCGGCGTACTGGCAACAGAACTAGCACTTAAAGTAAATAGGGGATTGGATAAAATTCCAGCAAGAGAAGTAATAATTGCTGAAGCGACAATCCCTACCTGAAGAGGACGCATTCCTGGAAGCTTCCAGTTGATTTTGGGGTAATTTTTGACAGATTCGGACATTTCTTGGGGTTCTTTGACTACCATCATCTTCACTACCCGAATGTAGTAGTAAATTGAGATAACGCTGGTGATTAAGCCGAGCAATACTAGTCCATATAGTCCAGCCTGCCAACCTGCCCAGAAAAGGTAGATTTTACCGAAGAAGCCTGCCATGGGGGGAATACCACCCAGGGAAAGCAAACAGATACTTAAGCACAGGGTAAGGAGGGGATCTTTTTGATATAAACCTGCATATTCACTAATTTGATCTGTTCCCGTCCGTAGAGAGAAGAGAATGATACAGCTAAACGCCCCTAAATTCATAAATAGGTAGATGAACAGATAGAAGATCATGCTGGAATAGCCATTATCTGTTCCTGCTATTAAACCAATCATCACAAAGCCAGCTTGGGCGATGGAAGAGTAGGCTAACATGCGCTTAATACTGGTTTGGGCTAAGGCCACCACGTTCCCCAACACCATACTGAGAATTGCGAGAGCGGTAAAGATAAAGTGCCACTGTTCGGTAAGAGAACCAAAAGCAGTGGTCAAAAGACGAATTGCTAGGGCAAAACCCGCAGCTTTTGAACCAACAGAGAGGAAAGCAACTACAGGAGTGGGAGAACCTTCGTAAACATCTGGTGTCCACTGATGGAAAGGAACGGCAGAGATTTTAAAGGCAATACCCGCAATGATAAATACCAAAGAGATAGCTAAACCAAGGGACTGTATGCCATTGATTGCCGTAATTTTAGCGGAGATACTATTAAGATTTGTTTCTCCTCCCGACAAACCGTAAAGTAAGGACATGCCATACAGGAAGATTGCCGAGCTAGAAGCCCCAATTAAGAGATACTTAAGAGCAGCTTCATTGGAACGGGGATCTCGCTTCATGTAGCCCGTCATTAAGTAGGAAGAGATACTCAACATCTCTAAGGAGATAAACACCATAGTAAGCTCATTTGCTCCACAGAGGAACATACCTCCAAGGGTAGCGGTAAGCATAATGGCGATAAATTCTGCCAAAGATGTTCCTGACTGCTGAATATAGTGAATAGACATCAAAATCGTCACCAGCGCCGAAAGAGCAACTATGCCCCGAAAGACAATGCTAAGATTATCTCCATTAAATGAACCTAGAAAAGCGATCGCATTGGGATTGCTCCATTGAAAAAAGAGAGCGACGAGGGTAATGAATAACCCGAACATGGCAAGATAGGGCAACCAGCGGGAGGAACTACGCCCAAAGATTAAATCCCCAATCAGAACAGCCATGATGGTGACGATCACAATACCTTCAGGTAAAATCGCTCCTGCATGAAGCTGAGAGGCTACAGTGCTTGAAAAATCCATAGATTTAGATACAGTCAGAATATAAATACAGTTGAAAAATTGCTGTAGGAACTATAAAAGGATTGTAACTCTCTATCTCGATCCTATTTCAGCTTATTATGTTTTGGCTGTTTCATAAACGGAACATTAACTAGAGATTAATTTGGGTTATGGTACAAAAAATAAGCTCAAGCCTATTGTGTCAATTAATCCAGCCATATTCAGTCTTAACTAATCAATAAAGATATTTGTCGTTTTAGAGAATATCACTATAGATTAGAAAAATAGATCAAAAAAATTTCTCTAGAAAATCCAGACCAGCTATCTTACTGCGTTAACTCCATTCCATATGTCAACATGTCAACATTAGTTATTGTCGAGTCTCCTACCAAAGCGCGTACTATTCGTAATTATCTACCCTCTGGCTATCAGGTTGAGGCATCAATGGGTCATGTCCGAGATTTGCCCCCCTCGGCTAAAGAGATCCCTCCTGCTTATAAAGATGAGGATTGGGCAAAATTGGGAATCAATGTGGAAAATGATTTTCAACCTCTTTACGTTGTGCCTGAAAAGAAAAAAAAGGTAGTTAAAGAATTAAAGACCGCCTTGAAAAACGCAGACGAGCTAATTCTGGCAACAGATGAAGACCGTGAGGGGGAAAGTATTAGCTGGCATTTACTGGAGATTCTTAAACCCAAAGTGCCTGTCAAACGCATGGTATTTCATGAGATTACCAAAGAGGCAATTAAAAAAGCTTTACAAGATTGTCGCCAGGTAGACCAAGATCTCGTTCATGCTCAAGAAACACGACGCATCCTAGACCGCTTAGTGGGTTACACCGTTTCCCCTTTATTGTGGCAAAAGATTTCCTGGGGTTTATCCGCAGGACGAGTTCAATCTGTAGCAGTACGCTTAACTGTCCTCAGAGAAAGAGAGCGTCGCGCATTCCAGTCTGGGGGGTATTGGGATCTCAAGGCCGATTTGGAACACAAGCAAGAGCCTTTTGAAGCCAAGCTAATTACCTTAGATGGCAAAAGATTAGCCACAGGCAGCGATTTCGATCCTGATACAGGGAAGATTGCCGAAGGTCGAGATGTGGTGCTGTTGAATGAGACGGAAGCTAACAAGTTAAAAGAACGAGTTATTGACCAGACTTGGACGGTAACTAACCGCGAGGAAAAAGCTTCTAAGCGCAAACCCTATGCTCCTTTTACCACTTCTACTTTGCAAATTGACTCCAACCGCAAATTAGGTCTATCTGCTAGAGAAACCATGAGCGTGGCGCAAAAGCTCTATGAAAAAGGCTTCATTACCTATATGCGGACAGATTCAGTACATTTGTCCCAGCAAGCGATCTCCGCAGCCAGGGAATGTATTGAGCAAAAATATGGCAAGGAATATCTTAGTCCTAAGCCTCGCCAATATAGCACTAGCAGTAAGGGCGCACAGGAAGCACACGAAGCAATTCGCCCTGCGGGAGAGTCTTTTCGTACTCCTCAAGAAACCAAGCTCAAAGACCGTGAATTTAAACTTTATGATCTAATTTGGAAGCGTACCGTTGCCTGTCAATGGCAGATGCGCGTCTAACCCAAATTGCTGTTGATGTCGCAGTAGACAACGCTGTGTTCCGCGCCAACGGTAAAAAATCGATTTTCCTGGTTTCTTCCGTGCCTATGTCGAGGGTTCAGATAACCCTGATGTAGCTTTAGAAGATCAGGCTGTTCCTCTACCTCCTTTGAAAAAAGGCGACAAGCCAGACTGTAAAGAATTAGAAGCTATTGGACATGAAACCCAACCCCCTGCTAGATACACTGAAGCGTCTTTAGTTAAGACTTTAGAAAAAGAGGGGATTGGTCGCCCTAGTACCTATGCCACCGTTATGGGGACAATCGTCGATCGCGGTTATGTCCAAATGCGCGGTAAGGCTCTAATTCCCACCTTTACTGCCTTTGCAGTCACAGCACTGTTAGAAGAACACTTTCCCGATCTAGTCAACACCGAGTTCACTTCCAAAATGGAGCAGACTCTAGATGAAATCGCCCGTGGTGGAGCGGAATGGATACCTTACCTTAAAAAGTTCTATCAGGGAAAAACAGGTCTAAAAACCCAAATTGAGGTGAAGACCCAAGAGATTGAACCAGCGATCGCTAAAACGATTCATCTGGAAAATCTTGATGCTACTGTCCGTATTGGCAAATATGGTCCTTATATCGAAATAATTACCGAAGATGGCAGCAGCGAAGTCATCAAGGTATCTATTCCTGACGATATGACCCCAGCGGATCTCAATCCAGAGCAAATTGAAGCTTTAATCCGTCAGAAAAAAGAAGGTCCTGAAAAAGTTGGTCTGCATCCTGAAACTGGAGAACCAATCTACTTTAAAGTCGGCAAGTATGGTCCCTACGTACAGTTGGGAGATAAAACTGAGGAAAATTCAAAGCCCAAAATGAGTTCTATTCCTAAAAAGGATAGTAAAACTGATGCTACTAAAGACGATGTAACCCTGGAAATGGCGGTGGGGTTATTATCTCTACCTCGCTTATTAGGACAGCATCCTGCAACAGGGGGCAAAATTAAGTCAGCGTTAGGTCGTTTTGGTCCCTATGTAGTTCACGAGTTTAAAGAACCAGATGACAAAAAGTTACAGCGAGACTATCGCTCCCTTAAGCAAGAAGATGATGTTCTAACTGTCACCCTGGAGCGTGCTTTAGAATTATTGGCTCAACCCAAACTTGGTCGTGGTAAAAAGACTCCTGTGCGGGAACTAGGGGCGCATCCTGGAGATAAAGAGCCAGTTAACATTTATAAAGGGCCTTATGGTAACTATATTAAGCATGGCAAAATTAACGTCGGCTTACCTGAAGACGAAACCGTAGAAGGGATAACCTTAGAAAAGGCTTTAGAGTTACTGGACGAAAAAGCAGGGACGAAAAAGACTAGTACCAGAAAAACTACTACAGCTAAGAAGACCAGCACGAAGAAAAAAGCTACTACAGCTACTAAAAAGAAAACTACTAGAGCCAAAAAAGAAGCTTCTTAAATTTAGGTTAATGTTTGAGTTAGCGATCGCACTTTCATATTGGCGATCGCTATTTTTTTGACTAGCCAGAAATCAAGGCTTAAAGCAACAATTTTCAACAATCTTAATTTATTCACATTACTTGTGATAGCTTAATACAGTCTCAACAGCGTGGTTGGATATGCGCGGGCTGCCCACTCATCCCCCAAGCTCAATTTCTGCGGTTATCTTAAACAAGACTAGCAAAGCAATATGGTACGTAGCTCCTTACAGTTAAACAGCGAATGGATACCGAAAGTCGAAGAATCTCTCGCAATCAAGCAATTAACGCAACGTTCCCTTGCCGAACGCTTAGAAGTATCACGCTCTTCAATTTCTAAATTTATCAACTGTAAGCCTGTAGCCCTCAATACCTTTATTCGCCTGTGCCAAGAACTAGATCTAGACTGGAATAGTGCGTCCCAACCAGAAAGGGAATGGAATGATGAGATTGAAAACTTTAAATTTAAGCAAGAAGATTTTAAGGCAAATCCAGGGGGACAAATTGCGCCAGAGGAGATTGTTGGCAGAGAAGAATTAATTGAGCGTCTTTGGGATCGACTCAAACAGCAAAGCCTAATTTTTAGCGGTGAGCGCAGAATTGGTAAAAGCAGCATCCTCAAAAAAATGACTGCCGAAGCAATAGCCGATATGCTCCCAATTTATCGAGACTTAGAAGGAATTAGAACGCCGATTGAATTTGTCGAAGCAGTGTGGCAAGATACCGAGACATATCTAAGAGATGCAGGTAAAGCCAGAAGAGTCAGAGAATATTTAAGTCAACTCACGGGAAGTTATTTTGACGACTATCAATTTCCTGAAGTAGCAGCAGAACATTGGAAAACTCTGTTGACCAAAACCATTGAAGATTTAGTTACCCTCCAGGACAAACAAATCATTTTAATTTGGGATGAAATGCCTCATATGCTAGGTAACTTCAGCGACGAAGCAGCAATGGAAGTCTTAGACAGTTTGCGATCGCTCCGCCAAACTTATCCTGATGTGCGGATGGTCTTTTCTGGCTCAATTGGGTTACACCATATTATTAAAAACCTCCAAAAAGCTGGCTATAGCAACGATCCGACTAACGATATGTATCCTATAGAAGGACAGCCACTATCTTTAGATGAGGCGACGGAGCTAACCATCAATCTGTTGCAGGGGGAAAACATACCTACAGTTGATTTACAGCAAACTGCTGAAAATATCGCCACTGCCTGCGACTGCATTCCTTTTTATATCCATCACTTGATCGATCAATTTAAAAATTTAGATAGAGAGATTGACGAGGAAATTATTGCCAACACAGTTAATGAGTGTTTGCATAGTTCATTGAATCTTTGGAAAATGGATCACTATCGTGAGCGTATTGATAACTACTATAGTGAAGAGCAAAAACCCTACGCTTTGGAGATTTTAGATATCCTCTCCATCAATCCGCCAACTTCTTTTTCTCGACTTTGGCAATACCTCAAAAGTGAACCTGAAACAAAAGACAAGGAAATGGCGCGGACAGTGTTGCGTCTGCTGTTAAAAGACTATTATTTAGTGCAGGAGGATAACCTTTCTGGCAGTATGTATGCTTTTCGCTATCAGTTAGTGCAAAAATATTGGCAGATATCTAGAGGATTGTAAATGATCTTAGGTAGGTTGATTGGTTGGTATGTAGCGAATGATCATTCGCCTTGACAAAATCATAATCAGATCGAACTCACCGTAAAAGAAGAAGCAAATATGAGATTATTGGTTATTCGTTGTAAACTAGTTTTTGCTTACGATTAGAAGGGTAATTATGGAGATAGAATATCCAGAAGATTTAAAATATCTTGATAGCCACGAATATGTTCGTTTTGATGGCGAAGTTGCTACCATTGGAGTTAGTGCTTTTGCCCTCGATCAGTTAGGAGATGTGGTATTTTTAGAACTTCCTGAAGTTGGTGATGCAGTTGAAGTTGGCGAAGCTATCGGCACAATCGAATCTGTCAAGGCAGTAGAAGATTTATATCCCCCCGTTTCAGGAACAGTTGTTGAGCGCAATGAAGCTGCCATTGATGCCCCAGAAACTCTTGCTCAAGATCCCTATGGAGATGGTTGGCTAATCAAAGTAAAGGTTGACGATCCTGATGCAGAACTAGAAGATGCTCTTTCTGCTGCCGAATATCGCGCTCAAGTGGAAGGGATGGAAGAATAAACTAGTAAACTACATATCCTCCAAGTAGACAGACATGATTGAACTTAATTATCTAAAAACATGATGAATTGCCGAAAACCTTCTGACTTTTGACTTTTGACTTTATTTAGATGATAAAAAGCTAAGAGCTAAAAGCTAAAAGCTATATGCGAAGAGGTATACCATATCCGAAGGTGTATCCTTTAGGACAAGGGTACAACGTCCTTTAGGACGAACTAACTAATTAACAACGGAGTCTATTCAACTGAAAACGGCTGTATATATCCTCAGTACCGCTGCCAGGTAAAGCTAGTGTGAAGCAAAATTTAAGCTTGTCAGTTTTTGGTTAAACTTCAAACCGCACCACTACCTCGATTGATAATTTGCCCGTAAAATGTATAGCAATTACTTGGATTATTGACAAATTGGCTACTCCTCAAACGAAGGAGAGTTTGTTACTATTTATTACAAATCCCTGATACTAGTGGTTGAGCCAAGCTTATTGGCAATTTGGTAATAAGCCACACTTTTTTTATCTAAAAATCTAAACATTTTAATTCTAAAGCTTGTATGGTCAACTTAAATTTGGCAGCGGAATCTCAAATTTCCAAGGCTGAGGCAAATTCCTTTGATAAAACTGCTGTAAATCAATCTACTGATATTTTTGCTCAACGACATATTGGTGTAAACGAGCAGCAGATTAAGCAAATGCTGGAAATATTGGGGGTTGATAGTCTAGACGCGCTGATTGAACAAACTGTCCCCGCAGCAATTCGTCTCAATAAACCATTGCAGTTGCCAGGTGCGCAGAGTGAAGTTGCTGCTTTAGCTAAATTAAAAGCGATCGCCAAGCAAAATCAAGTATATCGTTCGTTTATCGGCAGGGGGTACTATAACTGCGTTACTCCTGCGGTAATTTTGCGCAATGTCTTAGAAAATCCTGGCTGGTATACTTCCTACACTCCCTACCAGGCGGAAATTGCCCAAGGAAGACTAGAAGCACTGCTCAATTATCAGACGATGATTGTGGACTTGACTGGTTTAGAGATTGCCAACTCTTCTTTGTTGGATGAAGGGACAGCCGCCGCCGAAGCCATGAGCATGAGTTACGCATTGTGCAAAACTAAAGCCAATGCTTTCTTTATTGATGCAGCTTGCCATCCTCAAACTATTGAGGTGGTAAAAACTAGGGCTTTACCTTTAGGTATTGAGGTAATTATTGATGATTACGCCAGCTTTGATTTCTCCACACCTATTTTTGGCGCATTGCTTCAGTATCCTACTACCGATGGCACAATTAACGACTATCGTGCTTTTGTCGAACAAGTACACCAGGCTCAAGCTTTAGCTACTGTCGCTGCCGATATTCTGAGTCTGACGCTGCTGACTCCACCAGGAGAATTTGGCGCAGATATTGCCGTAGGAAGTACTCAAAGATTTGGTGTTCCCTTGGGTTATGGTGGCCCACATGCAGCCTATTTTGCTACTAAAGAAAAATATCAGCGGCAAGTACCAGGGCGGATTGTCGGCGTTTCTCAAGACGTTTACGGTAAGCCTGCATTACGTTTAGCACTACAAACAAGAGAGCAGCATATCCGTCGCGAAAAAGCCACCAGCAATATCTGTACCGCTCAAGTACTACTGGCAGTAATCGCCTCAATGTATGGCGTGTATCACGGTGCGGCGGGAATTAAAGCGATCGCTACCAGAATTCATTTACTCACCGCTACTTTAGCCACAGGTTTAAGGCAACTGGGCTATGAAATTACCAACCAGTCTTTCTTTGACACCATTAGAGTCAATACAGGAGAAAACAGCGCAGCGGATCTGATCCAAATTGCTGCGAGTAATCAAATCAATTTACGCTGGCTTGATACCAATGCGATCGGTATTTCTTTAGATGAAACCACTACCGAGCAAGATTTAATCGATATTTGGCAGATTTTTGCAGGTAGCCAGGATTTACCTTTTGATTCCGAACTCATTAATAGCCAGTCAACAACAATTAAACAGCAGCAGCTACGCACCAGTTCCTATTTAACCGATGAAGTCTTTAATCGCTATCATTCGGAAACCGAACTATTACGCTATCTACATCAGCTAGAAACCAAAGACTTATCCCTCACTACCTCGATGATTCCCTTGGGTTCATGTACGATGAAGCTCAACGCGACAGCAGAAATGATTCCCGTCACGTGGGCAGAATTTGGTAATATTCATCCCTTTGCCCCTTTAGAGCAAACTCAAGGTTATCAAGAGTTATTTAATGAGCTGGAAACCTGGTTAGGAGAAATTACAGGCTTTGCAGGAATCTCTTTGCAGCCTAATGCAGGTTCTCAAGGAGAATATGCAGGACTTCAGGTAATCCGCCAGTATCATCACTCTAGAGGGGAAGGACACCGTAATGTGTGTTTGATTCCCGAATCCGCCCACGGTACAAATCCTGCTAGTGCGGTAATGTGTGGGATGAAGGTTGTAGCGGTAAAATGCGATCGCCATGGCAATATCGACCTCAAAGATCTCCAGTCTAAAGCTGAGAAACACAAGGATAATTTATCGGCTCTAATGGTTACTTATCCTTCAACTCACGGAGTATTTGAAACAGAAATCAAAAGTATTTGTGCCATTGTGCATCAATATGACGGACAGGTTTACATGGATGGAGCGAACATGAATGCTCAAGTGGGCTTATGTCGTCCTGGAGACTTTGGTGCTGATGTCTGTCATCTAAACCTACACAAAACCTTCTGTATTCCCCATGGTGGCGGTGGGCCAGGAGTAGGACCAATTGGGGTCATGTCTCACCTTGTGCCATTTTTACCCGCTACCCCCACAACCCCTAAAGATGCTCAACCAATCGGTGCAATTTCCGCTGCGCCTTGGGGAAGTGCCAGTATTCTCGTGATCTCCTGGATGTATATTGCCATGATGGGAGAGGCAGGATTGACTCAAGCGACTAAAGTAGCAATTCTCAACGCCAATTACATGGCCAAGCGTCTTGAACCCTGTTACTCAGTACTATTTAAAGGAGAATCAGGGTTTGTGGCTCACGAATGTATTATCGATCTGCGTCCCCTCAAAAAAATAGCGCGAGTAGAAGTAGAGGATGTAGCCAAAAGACTAATGGACTTTGGTTTTCATGCTCCCACGGTATCTTGGCCCGTAATTGGTACGGTAATGATTGAACCTACTGAAAGCGAATCCAAAGAGCAGCTAGACCGCTATTGTGATGCCATGTTAGCAATCTATCAAGAAGCAGAAGCGATCGCCAAGGGAGATATCGACCCAGAAGATAATCCGCTCAAAAATGCCCCTCATACGGCAGAATCAATTATCTGTAGCGACTGGTTACACCCCTATAGTCGCGAACAAGCAGCCTATCCTGCACCCTGGACTAAAGAACACAAATTCTGGACTACCGTAGGTAGAATTAATAATGCTTACGCGATCGCAATTTAATCTGTTCTTGTACGGGAATGGATGCTTATAGTGCTTCTTAAATAAGTCAAACCCATGGCAATGCTGTTCAAAAAAGCTATTTTTGAAGGCTTGGGGACTTGGGGAATTGGGTAACTTCCCTATCTCCCTATCTCCCCATAGCGATAAATCAAATACTCGGGGTAAGCATAAGGGAGAAAAAGCTAAGTCTGCCAAGCGAGATTTATTTTTAATTAAAATCACACTTCTTCACAAGTTCCTCAAATTGTTTTAATAAAGTCTATTGGCAAATGCAGTAAGTTGTTATTGTTAACGTCAATTAGATTTTCTAGATCTTTGATGTCAGAGTGTGAGAACAATTAATCAGATAATCGACAATTGATAAATTTTTGGTCAGCAGTGGGCTGTTGAGGTTTTATTTTTTGGTAGCAACGTATTAAAAATTGATTGAGATTGCTTAAGACTTAATTCCTCATGTGCAAAAACATAGGATCTACAACCAATAATTCTCGAATTCTCTATTTTGTAATCTCAATTTAGTAAGAAGTATTTCAATTAAAAACAATGAAAATAAACAAAGAATATATCTACTCTTTCCCTAATGCGAGTTTTACCCTTAGAGTTATCCAGCATTTGCGTAACAAATATCAACCATACTTGGATTCAGTGGCAGTAATCAATCTAATTGACCGTTGGTTAGTTAAGATCTGTTTGAGAAATTTTATACCTGCTGAATTAGCTGAAAATCTTCAAGCTTTTTTAAAAGAGATGGGGGTTTGCGATCGACCATCATTAAAAGTAATTAATGCTTTAGCAAGATTGGAGGCTGGAGAATCTCCAACTTCGGTCATGAACCGCTATCAGGTGGTTGTAGTAGTTCACGGACAACCAGAGACGGAAGAAATTGAAATTTTTCGCGATCAAATTGTAGATAGATTAGGTTACTGCCCACAAAATATGGCGTAAATTTTACGTAAATTTATAATGTTTTAGATTACGGCGTTGCTCCCAAGTAATATTTTAGGTGAAGGTTAGTTAACAGTTATTAATTTACTAACTAATACTTACATTGTCTAACGGAGAAGCTAATCCTTTAGGACAAGGGTATAACATCAAAAGTTTTATTTCTTAATCTCCATCCAACAAGAGCGATATTTTTATTTAGTTTTGGCGATCGCTTGGTAGCATTACTATTTAACCTCAATAGCTGGGGGTTCTCGAAGCCAGCGCAGCTCGTTATGCGGAAATTATTAGTTGTCAAAGAAACATTAACTAAGTCTCATATTACTTTTGACAAACATTATTAAAACCAGGTTTTAAGAAAATTTCTCAAATAAAGTAGCAAGAATCGTATTAGAAAATAAAAATCCTTCAGGATCGCTTAGGCGTAATTTAGCTGATCGATCATCCCTAACCATAATTTCCACCCATCCTTGCTGTAAATAAGGCTTAATAGTAGACAAAATTGCCTCTTGAACCTGTGGGCTAAACTGCCCCAAATGAACTCCTGATGCTAAACGTAAACCCAACATTAAACTCTCTAATAAATAGTCTGTTGGCGATGTCTCTGGTACGTTAATAACTGCCCCTGCTTCTAACCAAGCATAGTATTCTTTACGGGTGCGCGGACGGCTAAATCTTTGCCCTGCAACATAGCTAGCTGCACCCATGCCAAAACCATAATAGGGTTTGTTCTCCCAATAAACTCGGTTGTGGCGACATTGATAAGTAGATTGAGCATAATTAGAGATCTCGTAATGCTCATATCCCGCCGCCGTAAGGGTTTTCTGGGTTAATCGATACATCTGGGCGGTATCATCATCATTAGGTAGGGGAGTTTCTCCTGGCTGATACTGTTTGCCAAAAGCAGTAACGGGTTCAAGTACCAAATCGTAGCAAGACAAGTGCTGTGGCGCGATCGCGATCGCTTCTTGTAAAGATCTCTGACAATGCTGTAGAGTTTGCTGGGGTAAACCTGAAATGAGATCTAAACTAAAATTCTTAATCCCCAATTGTTGAATTATCTCTACTGCCTGCATCACCTCTGATAAGGTATGAGATCGTCCACAGATTTTTAATAGTTCTTCATCAAAAGTCTGTACCCCTAAACTAAAACGATTTACACCAGCAGCTAAATATCCGAGTAGGCGATCGCGATCAAAAGTACCTGGATCGATTTCCATCGAGATTTCTGCATTACTGGCAATACCAAACTGTAAAGCGATCGCCTGAATGATTTGCGAAAGCTGTGTTGGATCAAGTAAGGAAGGAGTCCCCCCACCAAAAAAAACTGTGGTCAAAGGTTGTCGCAGAGCATGAGTTAACTGAATCTCTTTAATTAAAGCAGCAAGATAATCTTCAACCATCGTCAACGTCGATTTACCTTTCCCACTACCGAAATGGGAAAATCGCAGTAATAACAACGGCGACGACAAAAGGGAATATGAATATAAGCAGCAGTGGGAATTGTTTTCGACCAAGTATATGCCGCATCACTATTCCTAGAAGATATTGTATTAATCATTACTTAATCAGACAATTAATATCCCAATATTAACTAACTCATGAAAAACTCACTCAAATAAAGAACTAATACAGCAGTTCAAAGGAATCAAATAAAGTTTAGCAAATAGGTATTTTAAGTTTGCTACCAAGTTGCCAATATTAAGAACTCCCGTTATTTTTCACATAATCCCTCAGAATTTATTACAGTAAAGAAGAAATATATCTAAATCATTTTATTCAACTAAAACAATGGTTGATGCCATCATAATTATCATTTGCATTATTGCAGCAGTAAACATCGGATTCGATGGGTTACAGTTACTACCTCAAGATATCCTGGAAGGGGTATCTAACATTGAAGCTTTGCGGTTTGTCATTGCAGGATTTGCCGCCATTATCGGTTTGGGTGTAGGGGTTGCAGTCCAAACTACCTATCGGCGTTTGGAAAATCAAATTCGTAAAACCAAGATTGAAATTATTATCACCAGAGCGATCGGTCTAGTGATGGGTTTATTGGTAGCTAATTTGACTTTAGCACCAGTCTTTCTGCTGCCAATTCCCAAAGAGTTGAGTTTTTTTAAACCAGCTTTTGCCGTACTTGGTAGCGTCATGTTTTCCTATCTGGGGATTAGTTTAGCTGATACCCACGGACGAACTTTTTTACGCCTGATTAATCCTAATAGTATTGAGTCGATGTTGGTCGCAGAAGGTACTCTAGAAGCGATGCCAACCAAGATTTTAGATACTAGCTGTATTATTGATGGGAGGGTAGAAGAGTTGCTTAAAACAGGCTTTCTGGAAGGACAAGTATTGATTCCTCAGTTTGTGCTGCAAGAATTACAGAACTTAGCGGATGCTAGCAATTCTCAGAAGCGCATTCGTGGTAGAAGGGGTCTGGATATTCTCAACCAAATGCAAGAAAATTATCCTGATCGCATTGTGATTAACAAAGCGGATTATGAAGAGATCGATACAGTTGATGCGAAGTTGGTAAATTTAGCGCAAGAAATAAGCGGTACTTTGTTAACTAATGACTACAACTTAAGCAAAGTAGCTAATCTACAAAAAGTTCAGATCCTCAATATCAACGATCTAGCTCGCGCACTCCGCCCAGTCTATCTTCCAGGCGATTATTTAGAGCTAAAAATTCTCAAGCAAGGGAAAGAACCCGAACAGGGTATTGGCTATCTCGAAGACGGCACAATGGTAGTGGTTGAAGAAGGTAGCGACAGCGTTGGTGGAGAACTACAGGTAGTAGTCACGTCCTCCCTGCAAACCTCCGCAGGACGCATGATTTTTGCTAAACCGCAATCAGAGTCGGAAAGTTATTCTAATGTAGTTAGCTAAGGTCTGAGCGAACTGCGATCGCCCCTGCTTAAATATTAGGCGACTGTGTTTAGCGATCGCCTGAACTGCTAATTCTTTAAATGAGTTGCTTTGGAGTTGAAAAGACTAACAGCTATGCAAGTTAGCCAGAATCTCTGACACGAAGATAACGATCTGTACGAATTTCTTGAATAACGTTAACTGTTTTTTGTTCATCCTCTCCCAAGGTACTTAAAATCTGTCTTCCCATTTCTAACGCCGCTTCAAATTCTGGCTGTACTACCTCTACTGCACCAAGTTGAGTTAACAGATCGATCTCTTTATCGCTGTGAGAGCGAATAACTATATCAATATGAGAATTAATCTTGATTGCTAGCTTGAGTAAAATACGGGTACTGGAAGGATCAGGAAGGGCGATCGCGATCGCTTTAGCCTTATCTAAGTGCGCCTTTTCCAAAACTAATTCAGAATCTGCATCACCAAAGATATAGGGGATTTTCGCCTGGCGTAAACTCCGAACAGCAGCTTCGCTATTTTCAATAACTAAGACAGTGTAATTGCGATCGAGTAATACCCGAACTAAGACTTGTCCCACTCTGCCATAACCTGCTACGACAACATGGTCACAAATAGTTTGCCGACTAGATACACCTTTATTTTGTCGTTGTTTTAATAACTCAGCAATTATAGGAGTAGCAGCTAATCTTTGAGCTATCTCTGGTGCAAGTTTCATGCTAATGGGAGTCAATACCAGAGTAATCGCCGTTGTCCCGATTAATAGATCGTATTGTTCTTGGTTAATCAATCCCAATCTTTCCCCTAACGCTGCTAAGACGAAAGAGAATTCACCAATTTGATTTAAACCTAAGCTACTGATGACAGCAGTTTTGAAAGAATAGCCAAATTTCCAAATAATCGGCAAAATAATCCCTGCCTTGCCGATCATCACCAATGCCACTAAACCAATAATTACACCCAAGTTTTGCCAGAGAGTAACGGGATTGATTAACATGCCGATAGATGCGAAAAATAGACTAGCAAAGGTATCTCTTAGGGGGATCATCTTAGCTAATGCCTGATCGGCATAGTCAATTTCAGCAATGGTTAATCCTGCCACAAACGCACCCATTTCAATTGATAAACCCAAGCTAGCGGTAACTAGGGCTATACCCAGACATAGAGCAATTACTGTTAGTAGGAATAACTCGCTATTCTCAGTTTTGGCAGCTAAAGTCATTAGGCGAGGAATAACCCAGTAGCCCGCAGCGATCGCACCAGTAAAAAATAGTACAGCTTTTAATACCGCTATAACCAACGCTAGAAACAAATTATCGGGTTGGTTTAAGGCTGGCAATACCGCCAGCATCAATCCTAAAGCCAAATCTTGAGCAATCAAAATTGCCAGCATTACCTGACCATGAATAGTATTGACTTCTCCTCTTTCTGTTAGTATTTTCAGTACTACTGCTGTGGAAGAAAGAGACAGCACCGCGCCCACAAAGATTCCTTCTACCGGAGTTTGCACCCAACCCAATATAGTAGTTAACAAACCAACTAAGGCGATCGTCAAGCCAATTTGTAGTAAGCTACCCCTAATCGCAATGTCTTTAACTCGTTTCAATTCAGCTAAAGAAAATTCTACCCCCAAAGCAAATAGCAAAAAAGCCACGCCTATTTCAGCCAAGGATTTAATTTCTTCAATTTGAGTAATTTGACCCAAGCCAAAAGGACCAATGATCAAACCAGCCACCAGATAACCCAGCAAAACTGGCTGCCGTAAGCGATGAACAAGAAATCCACCAATCGCTGATGAACCTAATACGAGCGTTATGTCAAAAACGAAGGTGTGATTTACTCCAGCCATTAAAATTACTAGCTATTAGTTAATACCTACCATAATATCTACCATCTTAAAATACAATAATTTGAACACGACTAACGACTAACGACTAACGACTAACGACTAACGACTAACGACTAACGACTAACAAAACTAGAATCGCCTCTAGCAACCATCTTTTTTTTGTACTTGCCAGCCGATTTGCGCGCCTATTTTCCCTGCTTTAACAAATACCCAACACCCTCGCTGATAATTACTCTCGTCATGATGGCAATGGAGTTTGATACCAATTAGCTGTTCGACTTCATCAGTTGTCAAAATCCAGTTGTTAGCCACTGCCTGTTCGAGAACATTCATATACCATAAAGGATTTACAGGTTGTATTTGAGAAGCTAAAGTTGTTTCTAATTGACTTAAAGAATTAGCGATCGCCTTTAGATATTGATTTGGCTGTGGTTTATATTTAACTTGAGGCTGAGTAGAAGGTAATATTGATGCTTCAGCTTTTTTACTGGGAAGGTTTTCTAAACTTTCTGGTTTATTTACTGTTTGTGGCAATTCTGGTGGTTCAACATCTTCATCTAGCCAAGGATCGGCGGCAATTTCTGGCTTGAAAGTTGGTTTAAATTCATGCTGATGTAGCCAAACAGCGTTTAAATCTGCTGCCAGTTCATGTAAATAGTCAGCAGAGTTGCGATCGCCTTCTGCTGCTAGTTTATTAGCAATATATCTCATCATTTTGATTAGCCCAGGATCAATTAGATTCTCATGAGCTTCAATAATTTCTGACTCAGAACAGTCATCACCACAGTCAAGCAAAGCTTGAATAAACTCCACATATGCTTGATTCTTATCTTGATTTTTTTGGGGCAAAGGAACACTATCGAGCAAAATATGATGTAGCTTTCCTGCCCAATTATGCAAGTACTTTCCTGCCTTAACATCGCCTTTGACAGTCAGGTGATGTGCCACTTGTTCCATCACCTCTACTAATTCAGGATTGACTAGTTCTTGATACTGACGTAGGAGGATCCATTCTTCTCCCTGCGGACAGCTTAATAATCCTTGGATTAAGTCTACATAAGCTTTGAGACGTTCTTGGTTTACCATAATATGCCTGCAAAAATAATGAACGCGATTTAATAAAAAGGAATACAATAAAAGTAGATAGATTATTTCAGAACTCGTCGAACAACTGCAATTTACTATCGAACTACATTTACTGTTTTAAAAAAACAATCTGAGGAAGTTGTGAAAGTTAGATAGTCACTTACGACTGACTGCTATCAGCTAACTAAGAAATGAATGTAGAAACTTTATTGCAAAAATACGCTGCGGGCGATCAGCCTACCCTAATTCTCTTCTGTCAAAGTAGGTAGGTGGAATTAATGGTGGAATTAAATATAAAACCATAAAACCAAAAACAAAATAGATTGTGAGGGCAATTATTTAGCTATCTCTATTCCCTACTTCCCTACTTCCCTACTTCCTACCAAACCATCTTCTAATTAATTTGACCCACCTACTTAACTAACCATTAATCATTAACCACCAACAAAATCACAGGAGAAAAGCCATGATTACTAACGAAATGAAAAGACATTTTTGCATCTTTGATTATTTTTTAGATGGAGAATATTTGAAATGGGAAGAAATAGAATATGAATGCCCCGTATTTATTGCTGGACAAAGATGGACAGTTGATTTGGAAGATGGGACACAGGTTACTGGTGAAATTATTGAAACTGTATCAATCAGTGAAAATGAACGCAGAATCATGCTCCGTTCTTGTTAAGGATAATATTTTTTTAGGAGAATATATACCACTAAAAAAGAGGAGGGGTTGTCATCAAATTATTAACAACCCTTCTCTTATTACGAAAAGTTCTTAAAAATTAAAATTTAATTACTAATTGTGTGTGCTTTCAATGGCTTGTCTTTGACAATTTATTAAGCTTTTATTTATTTACTGTTAATATTTAAATTGACTTGAAAAGTAATTTACTTTGATCCCCAATTGCTTTTTACCTAGAGAAAGACAAAAAATCCATTTTTTAATTATTTTTAAAGATAATTTTTGTGTTTATATAACCAAGTCGAACGAAAATTTGATTATATTGATTATAATATAGGGAGTCTAAAGATTCTCCAAAAGCATCGCTATACTATTACTGAAAGAAATAAAATTTTTTAGTAATAAGCAATCTGTCTTTTGGTCAGCTTCTAAGACAATCAAAATTAGCAGTGTATCCTCGAATACCTACTAAAAATGAGTAATCACTCAAGAAAACTTGTATCGATGGATGGCTATTAGAGACTGTATCTATCCAAAAATTAGTTGAAAATCTAGATTTTGGTTGAGCTTTTTAATTACTCCACCAATTATGATTCCTAATTTTACTTCTTAAACTACTTGAATCAGTCATTAGAATAGCCGATCAGCAATTTTTGACGAATGAAATTTAAGGAGTCAAATTATGGATAATATTAACGATCAAAACGCAATTGGGCAACTTAGCTTAGAGCAGCAATTTCAGCTACAGGTTTTGCAAATCGAGATCGAAGATTTAAACTTAGAGCAGGCTAAGGAGTATTTACTAGAGGCATTTCGACAGATTCTGATTAAAGATAATCTTTGGAAAGAAATGTTGAAGGAATGCTATTGGCCGAGTTGGGAGTTGGGAGTTGGAAGTTCATAAATTAAGTAGAAGAAAAACGACTTTTTATCTTTTTTCCTGGAAAGATCGTTTTTAACCGCAACTAAATTATTATTTGGGGAGGTAAATAATATGCCCCGTTTAGCACCGCATATTTTTGAACTACTGTATCAGCAAGGAGTACAACACGCCTTCGGTATTCCAGGAGACTTTGCTCTTACTCTTTACGATGCTTTAGCCGAAAGCAAAATTCAACCCATCGTCATGACCCATGAACCTTGCGTCGGTTTTGCAGCAGATGCCTACTCACGTATTCGAGGATTAGGGCTTGCCGTAGTTACCTACAGTGTTGGGGGGTTAAATATGGTCAACGCTGTCGCTGGAGCTTATGCAGAGAAATCACCTTTAATTGTTTTAAGCGGTAGTCCTGGTGTACAAGAAAGACGAGAAAAAGATTTGCTGCATCATAAGGTAAAAACTTTTGATACTCAAAGGCGAGTTTACGAAGAAGTTACCCTTTTTAGCGCAACCTTAGACGATCCTGCTACTGCCGATTGGCAAATTCATCGTGCCATTGATTATGCCACAACTTTTAAGCGTCCTGTTTACTTAGAAATTCCTCGCGATCTGGTCTATGCGGAGATTGAGGAATCTCAACATTTTCCACCGCCAATTAAACAAACAGATCCTGATGCTCTAACTGAAGCAGTGGCAGAAACCTTAGCCATGCTAGATAAAGCTAGAGCGCCTGTGTTGTTGACTGGTGTAGAAGTGCATCGTTTTGGCTTACAGGATGAGGCAGTAGCCTTGGCAGAAAAGCTCGGTATTCCAGTGTGTTCGACCATGTTGGGTAAATCAGCATTTCCTGAAGGTCATCCACAGTATATCGGCATTTATAACGGTGAGGCGGGAGATCCCTATGTGCGGAACACAGTTGAAGAATCTGACTGTTTGTTAATGCTAGGAGTATTTATGACCGATATTAATTTAGGTATGTTTAGCGCACACTTAAAGCCCAAAAATACGGTCTATGCTACCTCGGAACGTATTGCCATCAAGCATCATGAATATTCTAACGTGCTGTTTGAAGATTTTATAGCGACTCTAATTAGCCGTGATGACTTGCCTCACTATGACTCGTCTTTAATCTCATCGATGCAACCTAGAGTTACCCCTGCTGCTGGCACTATCTCGATGAGTGGCTTGTTATGGGAACTCAATCAGTTTATCGATCGCAATACCTTGTTGGTAACGGATGTCGGGGATACTTTATTTGCTGCTGATGATATCAAGACAAAAGAAGGAACATCGTTTTTATGCCCTGCTTTTTATGCCAGTATGGGTTTTGGAGTTCCTGGGGTAATTGGGGCGCAACTAGCCGATCCATTTCGCAGAGCGATCGCTTTAGTGGGAGATGGAGCATTTCAGATGACAGGCATGGAATTGCTAACAGCCAAGCGACTGGGCTTAAATCCCATAGTCATTGTGATTAATAATGGCTCGTTTACTTCTTTGCGATCGATGGGTCACGAACAGGCAGATTTTGTCAACATTGCGAGTATTAATTATGCTCAATTGGCTACTGTACTTGGCGGAAGAGGGTTTGTGGTCGAAACTGGTGAACAACTGCATCAAGCTTTGGCACAAGCTTATCAAAGCGAAAGTTTCAGCATTATTGATGTTCGCTTATTACCCGAAGATATATCCCCTGCGTTGCAGCGCATGAGCGATCTGTTTGCCAAAACTTTAAAGGGATAGAGGCTGCTGTCTGAACACGAGATCTTACAGCAGTTTTTGATTGGGTAGACCACATTGATTTGTCTGAGTAATAAGTAATAAGTAATAAGTAATGAGTAATAAGCTTTACTCAACTGAAATTTGCTGTAAATAAGGCTCATAGCTCATAGCTTTTAGCCTATAGTTGGCAAGCGAGATAATAAAGAAAAAATACCAAATCCTAGTAACAAAGCACCACTAACAGGATTAATCCAGCTAGACCAACGACGTAGTTCTAGAATCTTTTTAATCGAGGCTGTGAAAGTTCCTGCAATAACCAACGGCGTAACATAGCCGATCGCATATGCCACCAATAAGCCTGCGCCTAAGACTAAATTTTGAGTGGTTGCCACCCAGGTTAAAAGAGTCGCTAAAACAGGAGTGCTGCAAGGAGAGGCAATTAGTCCAAAGGTTAAACCCAGTAAATAGGAACGTACTCCATGGGGTAAATCTTTACTAATCCAGTCTGTCGCCCCCAAAGAAGGAAAGCGCAGAGGTAGTATTTCTAACAAGTTTAGTCCCATAGCGATCGCCACTAAACTAACGACAATGGGCAGTCCTACCCCAATCTGTCCATATACTTTACCGATAGTCGTCGCGACAATACCCAAAATAGCTAGAGTAGTCGCCAAGCCCAAGGCAAACCAGCTAGATTGAACTGCTGCCTGTAGTTTCCCCTCAGATTCATAACCGCCAATATAGCCCACAGTAATGGGCAACATCGATAGCATACAGGGGGTGAGGCTGGTAACCAGACCTGCCAAAAAATAATGCCGATGCTAACCAGACTAAGATGATCTAGTTGAGTGGAGACAAGGCGATCGGCAAATCGTTCTAATAAATATAATTGCGTTTGTAAAAATTCCAGCATTAAAAAAGTTGATGATAGTCAGTCTAGCTTATAGCTAGTAGTGTCTAAATTCTATCAAAATACCTAATTCTCAAGTCCCAAGAAAGACTAATATTAGCTGACGTGCTATTAAAGTGGAGTCATTAGCGTAAGGAATTACAGATCTAAAAATATGTTCAATAAAGATACATTTTTCTTAATTTTATTGGTGTTTATTCCCGTATCTATTGCCGCACATTTTTTGGAATGGGGAGAAACGGTTGTTTTTGTCACCGCTGCTTTGGGTATTGTGCCTTTAGCTTCTTTTATGGGTAAAGCTACCGAAGAAATCGCCGTAGTCACAGGCCCTAATATTGGCGGTTTGCTCAACGCCACTTTTGGCAACGCAACTGAATTAATTCTGGCTTTTATTGCCCTCAAGGGTGGTTTAGTCGGAGTAGTCAAGGCAACCATTACAGGCTCAATTGTCAGTAACCTGCTGTTGGTCATGGGATTTTCTATGTTGCTAGGGGGTTTAAAGTTCAAAGAGCAAAAATTTCAGTCAACCGTAGCCAGGCTGAATGCTTCAACGATGAACTTAGCTGTAATCGCTCTATTGTTGCCAACAGCAGTACAGTATACTTCTTCAGGGATTGAGGAAGAAACATTGCAAAATCTTTCTGTAGCTGTAGCAGCAATTCTAATTCTAGTCTATGGTCTAACCTTGCTCTTTTCCATGAAAACTCACGCTTATCTTTGTGAGGTGGCAGATGTAAATTTAGAAGAGGGAGGAGAAGGTGAACCCAAAGTCAATTTACCTTTTTGGATCTTTATTTTGTTGGTTGTTACCTTAGCTGTGGCAGTGGAATCAGAACTGCTGGTAGATTCTCTAGAAGTAGCTACATCTGAATTAGGTCTAAGCGCCTTATTTACGGGGGTAATTTTGTTGCCAATTATTGGTAACGCAGCCGAACACGCAACGGCGGTAACAGTAGCAATGAAAGATAAGATGGATCTTTCTGTCTCCGTGGCGGTAGGTTCAAGTATGCAAATTGCCCTGTTTGTTGCTCCTGTGTTGGTAATTGCTGGCTGGATTATGGGTCAACCAATGGATCTCAACTTTAATCCGTTTGAACTAGTTGCTGTAACAGTAGCGGTGTTAATTGCTAACTCGATTAGTTCTGATGGTGAGTCTAACTGGCTTGAAGGCAGTTTACTGTTGGCGACTTATGCAGTGGTAGCGATCGCTTTCTTTTTCCATCCCGTCGTTGAAGGCATGATTTAATAAAAAGCTTATAGCTTATAGCTTATAGCTTTGTGATTTTAAAAATAATAAATAGGTATTTATATCTATTTAAGGCAGAAACAAGAAACTTATCTTATTTCTGTCTTTTTTACTGTCAACCAATATACCAAATTTACATAAATTTAGATTTGATGTATTTGAATCTGTTATTTTTAATATTTTCTTAATCATGTTTGCTAAGCTACACAATTTAACCGCTTAATATGATATTATAATTCAAGAGGTTTCATACGAAGTTAATCTTTAGTCATAAAAACCTCCCTATTAATCGGCGATTATCTTTGATTAAGAGACGATCGCTTTTGTGCATGAATCAAACAAATCTCATGTCCAAATTTTAGGTTGCAAAATTATAAACTACTCAAAAATTACTTTATCGAGATGAAAAGTATTCTAGCTTTGATTGAAGAAAAACAAAAAGTTTATGCTCAGTCTCCTCTGTTTGAGTTTATGAAAGATCAGAGTATTCATCCTCTGAAAAGGTTAGCTTTTGTTCCCTGTTCTGCTCCCTTTATTTTAGGATTCACAGATTTATGTAAATATGCTTTTTATCAAGAATCAACAAGTAGTAAAATTCAATTAATTTTAAATCAACATGCCTATGAAGATGCCAATCACTGGAAATGGTTTTTGGAAGATATGGAAAGTTTAGGATTTAATTGCCAGTTAGAAATGAATGACGCGCTATTTTTTTTATGGCATGATGAAACTAAAGCTTCACGATTAGTCACTTATGCGCTGTACAAATATATTGCAGAGAGTACAGAGATCGACAAGCTGGTTATCTTAGAATCACTCGAAGGTCTAGCAGATATCTTTTTATCATTTACCAAAAAAGTTACCGAGGAATTACAACTAACTACTAATAAGGAGTATAAATACTTTGGTGGTCTTCATGTAGAAGCGGAACAAGATCATGAAGCTCATTCAGATAGTCTTTATGAGTATATTCAAAACATTCATATTGCAGAAGAAAATAGACAACATAGTATCGATCTAGTTGAAAAAGTATTTGAACTGTTTACTCAATGGAATCAAGAATTATTGATCTATGCTAAAGCTCAACCTTTAGAACGTCAGCTTGAATATAGGCAAATATTAAAAGCCGTATAACTATATTTCAAAGTAAGAGTTTAATAATACTTGGCTCTTACAATGAAGCTGGTTATAAATCTCATCAATTAAATCCTACTGCCATAACTTAGCTCACTAAAAGCAATTTCAATCTTAGTCCCTTGAGTTTGATCTAAGTTTATTTCCCCTTCTAACTGTTCAACTAAAGTACAGACTAGCTCTAGTCCCAAGGAGTCACTATTATATAAATCCAAACCAGCTTTAAAGCCAACACCATCGTCTTGAATAGTCAGAACAATTTGACTTGCTGAATTATGTTTTAGCTTAAGCCAAATGTTACCACTATGGCGATCGCAAAAACCATGCTCCAGAGCATTAGAAATCAACTCGTTGACGATTAAACCGCAAGGGTTGGCGCTTTCAATGTTTAGTTCAATTGGTTCAAGATCGAGAACTAAGTTGATATTTCTCTCTTTACTGCCTTGAGAGTAAGCTAAATTATCCAGCAAAGATTCAATATAGTTAGCAAAATTAATTCGATCTAGCTCACTATTACCGTAAAGATGTTGATGAACCATTGCCATGGCTGTAATACGATTCTGACAATTTTCTAGCAGTTTAATTACTTTTGGATCATCCACATAGTTGCTCTGAAAATCTAACAGAGTAGAAACAACAAACAAATTGTTTTTAACTCGATGATGAATTTCTTTGAGTAAAATTTCCTTTTGTTTGAGAGACTTTTGCACCGAAGCATGATTTTCAAGATCTTTATATAACTGAGCATTGGCAATCGAAATAGATACTTGAGATAGTAAAGCCTGTAAAACTGCCAATTTTTGCTCGGTAAAAGCACCCTTGATTAAACTATTTTCTAAATAAATAATTCCCTGGAGTTGATCTTGATAAATCATCGGACAACATAATATAGATTTAGCTTGATGCTTAATAATGTAGGGATCGTTAATAAACATTCCCTCTTGATTGGCTTGGTCTAAAATCACCGTAGTACGGGTACTTTGAGTATAGTTAATGATTGAGCTGGGTAAGTCTTCATACTCAGTTATTGAGACAGAAAGTAAGTCAACTATTATCTCTAGATCAGTAGATGCAGATGCAACGATCACCCAGTCATTATTTTGCTCAAGCAGTAAAATGCTTTTTTGCGCTCCTGCATTTTCCATGACAATTGCCATCAATTTAGACAGTAAATTATCTAAAACAATTTCCGAAGATATTGCTTGTGATGCCTTCATGATGGAAAACAGATCTAAACTAGCCAAATTTGAGCAAGATTCATTGCTATCAGCAGTAATGTCTTCAACCTGGTGATTACCTTTGGCGATGAATTCTGATTTAGGGATACAGTTTAGCAAGGTTAAATATTTGGATTTTAGCTCCCTGACTTTGCCAACAGCGCCCCAACGTAAATATCCCTGATAAGCATCCGTCAAATAGTAGCTAGCTATTTTAAGTCTTCCTATTGATAGATAAAACTCTGCTGTCAACTCTTCTGCTAAAGCAGATAAATGCAGATACCCTACCTTATTTACTTCAGCAATTGCTTGATCATAGTGAGTGATAGCTTGTTCTGTATCTCCACAAACTCTAGCTATTTCGGCACTAATCAATTCATATTTATGTTGATAATGATCGGGAGCATAACTTGCCCAATGTTGAATTTTCTGCTGGCAATCAACAAGATCTTCTGGTAAATTAATTGGCTGAATTTCAGCTTGAGGAGGATATGTAGCTAGCATGGCTAAACCATAGTAGAAGTAGTATTCCCCAAAACACATTGTACCGATGCTGGCACTAAGATATTGCTTTCCTTGGCGACCATAAACTACAGCCTGCTGATAGTCTTGGAAGAAATAGCAAAGAATTAATTTTGCCAAATAAAGAGCAAATAACGAGGTAGCATTATTTTCTTCTTGCCACTTAACTAACATCTCTGATTCATCAAAGCTTTTACCAATTAACAATAATTTGTCTGTGGCTTGTCCTTGTAGGTTGAGATTTAGCTGATGCCAAATTCGAGCATAATTTAACTGAAAATCTTGTTTAAAGTGAGCAATCATTTCAATTTGCTTTGAGGATTTTGCTTCAACTGTCGGCAACGGCTCTCCTAGAAAAAATAGATAGGTGCAGTAGTATTTAGCGTGGAAACAAGCATGTTCGAGATCTCCCACCTCGATACCACTCTCAATTCCCTGGAGAAAATGTTCTAGAGTAGTAATTGCTGGTTCTTGCCAATGACGAATCATGTTGTTGAATAAGAAACTAAGTTTAGATTTAATTTCTTTAGCACCAAATCGTTCTTGTAGTTCTAAAGCTAATTTGCCTAATTGATATCCTGTCTCGATATTTCCTGAAGCACACAACAGCATTCCATAGAGAGCATAAGCATAAGCAGACAGGGAAGAATTTCCGTATTGCAAGCAAAGATGAACCATTTTTGCAACCACTACGGGAAATAGTTGCGGTTGCACAATATAGACAGGAGGAATAATAATCGTTAATATTTCCATTGCTCTAATCTCAGAGCAATCGTTCATGATGGTCAGATTTTTTAAAGACTTAATATTTTGCTGATTGATATCTAAACGAAGAGTGTATTCTGGATTATCTGTAAAATCATTGGGTAAATAGATATCTAATAATTTCAGTACGTATAGACCTAAATCTACCGCTAATTGCATTTGATTTTGAGCAATATGAGCATGAATTTTAACTTTGTAAACCTGAACTCGATCTAAGACAGTTTGAGCCTGAGTTAGCAATGTATTTCCTAGCTGTTCGGCATAATTAAAATTACCATCGAGATATTGGACTTCCACAGCTTCTTGATAAACAGCTAGCATTAGAAGATAGTTATTTTGCCAAGCAGATGTTGGCAATAGGTTCAGCGCGATATCTAGATAATTGGCTGCCACTTTATAAGCATTAGCAGTTTTAGCTTTTTTGCCCGCAGCTAAATTTAATTCAACTAAACGGTTTTTAGCTGGCTGCTCGATTAGTAATGTTCTGGCAAGATTTAAATGATGAACGATGGTAAAGATTTTTTCTTCTATCTCTACAGAGGGTGTCTGCTGTAGGAGAAATTGACCAATGAGCAAATGCAGTCGGCTTAATTCCGTTTCTTGCAGCAGTGAATATACTGTTTGATAAACGCGATCGTGCAAAAATTGATAAGAAGCTGTTGATTGTTCCTGCTCAAAGATAATAATTCCCTTTTGGAGAGCATAGTTTAACTCTTGAGCGATCGCTTCTTGATGCAGCCGTTCATGGTGGAAACCAGAGGGGCTGACTCTTGAATTTATTTCAAGAGCTTGTAAGCCCTGTCCAAGATCACGCTGCATCGCTTGATCTTGGGGTACGGTATTAATATCAGCCGACTTTACTGTCTCCTGCCAAACATTAATTAAAAGCGTTAGGTCAAACCGATTCCCTATGCAGGCAGCAAGTTTTAAGATTTGCAGACAGGTATCAGGAAGCTGGTTTAAATTACTACAGACCAACTCCAAAATATTATAGTTAACCATTGGAGTAGTCTGAATTTTCGTGATCGACCACTGCCAGCTCAGGGAATCAGAGTCAAAAGTTAGTAGCTTCTCTCGATAAAAAGATTGCAAGAGAAGATTGAGTAAAAAAGGATTACCACGAGTACGCTGGAACAGTAATTGAGCCAGAGGTAATGATGTTTTGGACTCGCAGTCTAGGGTATCCACCAGCAGACAATTTATATCTTGAGTCGCTAATGGTTGCAGGGCGATCTGCTTAACTTGAGTGATTTGCGAGATTTTGGCGATCGCTTGACCTAGGAAATGATCTGTATTTACCTCGCGATAAGCTCCTATGATTAATAAATACTGGCTTTGATAATTTTCTACCAACAGCTCAATTAATTTCAAACAACTAACATCAGCCCATTGCAGATTGTCTAAAAACAAAATTAACGGGTATTCTGCTTGAGTAAAAACCTGTAAGAATTTAACAAATACAGTATTAAAACGATTTTGGCTTTCTTGAGGGGCAAGTTTGGGTATATCTGGCTGCGAACCAATAATTAACTCTAATTCTGGCAGTATATTAGTAATTACTTTACCGTTATTGGCGATCGCCGTTTGAATTTTTTGCTCCCAAAGCTGACGACTGGCTAGATTTTCAGTGAGCAACTGCTGGATTAACTCCCGTAGAGCCTGAATCATCCCTTGATAGGGGATACTACTGATATTCTCAAAGTTGCCTGTAACAAAGTAACCTTGTTTGCCGATTAGGGTAGGAACAACCTGTTTGACTAAGGCGGTTTTGCCCATCCCTGATTCTCCTGTGAGAAGCAATACTTCAGCTTTGGCTGAGGATTTAATGCTCGCGATCGATTCGGCGATCGCTTTTGATTCGTTAGCACGAGCATAAAGCTGAGTTGAAAGCTTAAATTGACCACGACGATCTAATGTAGCTAATTCAAATTCTTCAATTACATCGTAGTTAGCATACTGGGTTTGACAATGTTCCAAGTCGGCTTTAATTGCTTCAGCACTTTGATATCGATCATCAGGATTTTTAGCCAGCAGCTTCATAATCATGGCTGAAATTACCTGGGAAATGCGATCGTCTAGCTGGTGAGGCGCGGGGGGAGTCAAAGCCAGATGACAGTGGCTCAATTCTAGGGCATCTTGAGTATCATAGGGCATTACACCAGTTACAATTTGATAGAGCAGAATTCCCAAGGAATAAAAATCAGCACGATAATCAAGAGCAATATTCATTCTCCCTGTCTGCTCTGGAGCAATATAAGATATATCTAAGCCTGAAAATAGCTTTGAAGCAGCATCAGTAACTACATCCTTCTTAGTAGCATAAGAAAAGTCAATTAGCTTTAGTTCAAAACTGTTCGGATTAATTAAAATGCAGCCAGGTTCTAAATTGCGGTGAATTATTCCTTGACGATGTATTGCTTGTAGAGCTTCCGTTAACTGGATGGCGATCGCCAAAAAAGCTGGCAAGGAAACTCTTTGAGCCTGTAAAAATTGAACTAAACTTTGCCCCTCAAAATTTTCTAAAACTAAAACTGGCTTGTTTTCATAATGTTCTAGTCTCAGAGGCTTAACTATACTTCTAGCCTCAAAAGCTTTTAACAAAGCATACTCTTTAGTCAAACTTTTTTTGGCTTCAACTTCCGAGATATTAACATTAATAATTTAATTAAAATTGAATCTTGACCTGATTTAGGAATCATTCGTTCGATTTCAAATCGAGCATCAGCATAAACTTGCTCGACCAATTTATTACTATAAAACAAGTCCATTATTACCACCTAAGAAGTAGGGAATTAGGGAATTAGGGAAGTAGGGAAGTAAGGGGATGGGTAAAATAGAAAATACTAATAGTTTTAGTTCTTTTTTAATAACCATTTATCAGCACTATTAGTCATAATGACAATTAATCCCAAAATCTGATTATATTGGCTGTAAAGCTTTCTTCCCAAATCTACATTTAAATATTGGCATTTAACCGCAAACTTTAGCCAAACCTGAGTTTCTGCTGCTTCTGCCTCCGCATCATTCAACCTTAGTAAAAAAGAACCCTTATAGCGTCTTCTTCGCCAAGCTTCAGATAAATTAGCACAGACTGAACGAGAAGAACGTCTAATTTGGTCGATTAAAGAATATTTCTCCTCTTTCGGGAAATTTTTAGAAAGTTTAAATATTTCCATAGCAGCCTCAAAGGCAATTTTATAAACTTCTAAATCTTCATGGTTACTAATAAATTTTGATTTATTTTGCTGCATTTTTATTTTCCCTACTTCCCTATCTCCCCTATCTCCCCTATCTCCCCTATCTCCCTACTTCCCAATTGTTCTAAAATTTTTTCGAGGATGAAATAGTCTTGATTTTTAACTCCGTAAATTCATATTATCCATTGCCAGTTTTTGAAACTCTTTTGCTGATAAAGGACGACTAAACAAAAATCCTTGGATTGCATCACATTGAACATTTTTCAGGAAGTCTAATTCTCCCGTAGTTTCGACTCCTTCAGCGACAACTTTTAAACCTAATTGATGCGCCATTTCAATTACTGTTTTAGTAATCACTGCATTAACCTGATTCTGATTAATATCCCGAATAAAGCAAGCATCTATTTTTAAAGTGTCAAAAGGAAATTGCTGTAAATAGCCCAAAGAAGAATATCCCGTACCAAAATCATCTAGCGATATTTGAATACCTAACTTCTTCAGCATATTTAATCTTTGAACATTAGTTCTCATATTTTCTACGAGAATAGTTTCGGTTAATTCTAATTCCAAAAACTGAGGCTCTAATGACGTTTTAAACAAAGTTTGAGTTATTTGATGAAACAAGTCTGATTGTTTAAACTGCGATCCTGATAAATTGACGCTAATTGTGTGGATTGTTAATCCCATATTCAGCCAAGCCTGCATCTGGTGACAAGCAGTGGTTAGCACCCATTCGCCGATCGGTTTAATTAAGCCGATATCTTCTGCCAGGGGAACAAACTTCTCGGCATTCATTCTACCCAAGGTAGGATGATTCCAGCGCAATAGCGCTTCTGAACCGATAATTCGATTGGTTTGCAACTCTAATTTTGGCTGATAGTATAGTTCAAACTCTTGTCGTTCTAGGGCATGATGTAATTCCGATTCCAACCTAAAATCTTCAGTAACTTTAGAATTTTTGATATTGAAAGCTACGGTATAGGCTTGACAACGATTTCCTCCCTGAGTTTTACTATATTCAATCGCTTTGTCGCTCTGCTCTAACAATTCTGTAATATCTTGACTATCGCTAGGACAATAGGCAACCCCAATAGTCGGAGCAAGAAATACTTCGCGATCGTCAATAAAATAATTTTGTTTGAGAACATTAAGGATAGACTGTCCATATTTACTACCTGTCATCCGACTATCCATCGCTAGCAACACCACAAAGTTGTCTGGTGCTAGGTAAACCACCTCGCCATGAGCAGCGAAATTTCTAACGCAATCTACCAAACGTTGAGCGATTTCTTTTAATAAAAAATCTTGTTCTTGTTTATTGAATAAGTTACTAATCTTCTCAAATCGATCTAAGCTAATATTGAATACACCGATAATATTTAACTGAGACTGTTGTGCAATATCCTGCTGGTGAGATTCTAATGAACCGCTAGGTTCTTCTGCATGGCGATCGGCAATTAATGATAATAAATAATTAAATAAATCTCTTAAAAAGAGTTTATTAGGCAAACCTGTCAGATGATCTTGATAAACATTATCGTATTGTGATGAATACTCACTGATTGAAGACTGTAAAGCCTGTTGAATTGTCGATTGCTCTAAATACTTGCTCAAGGTCATTTTAACCGTAGCACGCAGTTCCTGTTCTTTATAGGGCTTAATCAAATAGCCATAACAGCCTGTTTCCGAAGCGCGCTCTAAAGTTTCATCGTTGGCATAGGCGGTTGTGAAAATGATCGGTACATCAGAAATAGATTTAATTTGAGATGCTGTTTCTATACCGTCAATTTCTCCTTTAATGGCGATATCCATCAAGACTAAATCTGGCTGTTCTAGGTTCACACAATCAATTGCAGCCTGACCATTAGACACAAGTTTTAATACGTTATAACCAAAGCTTTGTAGCTTTTTAGCTGTATTTTTGGCAATTAATAATTCATCTTCAACTATAAGAATATTAGCTTTAGATTCATTAGTTAACATCTGAATAGAATAGCTTAAGCTATTATGAATATGAATATAAATATTAGTTATTTGCGACCAAATAGAAATCTTGAACTAAATTAAACTAGTTTTGCTTTAGAAATATAATCTATTGATGTCATTTTCACAGTATAGCTTCAAGATAATACAGTGTAAAATAAATGTAAATATATAATTTAAATAGCAGTAAATTTACTGACTAGCAACAAAAAAATATTATTTGATTTAATCAAAACTAAGTAAAATCATTCAATGTTCAAATGTTCAATGTTCAATGTTCAATGTTCATTGCTCAATGTTCAATAACGTTTTCTTTCTTGTTTTGCCAACAAACTACGGGCAATTCGATACCAAACTTCTCGATATTCTTGGTGATCTTTGCGTTGGGTTAGTTGTTTGCCTGCTAGTTCTGGATACTGTTCATGAAAAACACTATCGACCTGTTTATAAAAGTTACTAGTATCTAGCTTTAGAGACTCAACTCTTTGATGCACTTGACGCTGCAAATTTAGTTCGTCTTGGTTAATGTCTGGGGAATCAGGATGATTTTGAAAATCATGGGCGACTGTTTGAGTAATTCGGTAATGAATTAATGCAAAGCCAAATATTCCAGGAATAATCACGATCGCCGAGGCGAAAAAGCCGCATTGCCAAGGTTTAACTCTATTAAAATTGGTATCAATAAATTTGCGAGTTATTCTTCGAGATATTCGAGTCACGCCTGAAGTGGCACGAGATAAGATACTAGTGGAATCATAATCATTATTCCGAGAAAAATGATCGCGATCGCCAGGAGCAACAATTAGGGTACGAAAACGAGAAATAAAGTTAGTAAAAACTGATTTGTCCTCAAGAGAGAGAATCTGACGCACCTGATCCACAGATTTAAAGCGATCGCATGGTCTTTCTGCCAACATTTTCTTCAGGACTTTTTTAAAATGAGGACTAACATCGATCTGATTCCAGTCCCACTTTCCTTGATAACTATCGTATAGCTGATCGGGTTGTTTACCCGTCAACAACACTACTGAGGTGGCAGCTAGAGAGTAAAGATCGCTAGAGGGCATGGTTATACCACGACGAATCTGTTCATCGGGACAATAGCCTTTCTTGCCGATTAGAGTGACACAATAGCCAGCAGATCTCGAAACAGCATTAGCAGCTAGTTTAACGCAGCCAAAATCAATCAGCACTGGTTTATGATCGCGATCGCGTAAAATTAAATTATCAGGGGAAATATCACGGTGAATCAACTCAGCATTATGAATATAGTCCAGCACGGGTAAAATGTCCCAAATCATTTCGGTGACTTCTGCTTCACCTAATCTGCCTCGACGCTGAAGCAATTCCCAGTAACTTTCTCCTTGGATGTATTCTTGAACCAAAAACAGCGATCGTCTACCATCAATTCGAGTCCTTAATAATGCTTCAAACCGAGGAATCTGCTGATGATTTAGCTTATAGAGTATACCTGCTTCCCGTTCAAACAAATCTTCCGCCTGACGTGATTCGTTGCTAGTCTCAACTTGGGGAGCAAATTCCTTCAGGACACACAATTCTCGATAGCGTTGAGTGTCTTCCGCTAAATAAGCACGACCAAAACCACCGCGACCAATTTGCTTCACAATTCGGTAACGATTGTTTAAAATAACTCCATCTCGTAGGGCATAAGTAGAAGACCTAGCCATGAGTAGATTCTATCTCTTAATAAAACAAACGCCATTCTAACAGTCAACAGCAAACAGTCAACATGGAACAATGAGCAATAAACAATGAGCAATAGACATCATCCTTTCCGTGTTGTCCCTTGATGCCCTGGTTGTCCACCTGGTTTCTTTTTCCGTTCTTCCTCTTCTTGGATTCTCGCTGTTTCGGATTTCTGAATTAGATCCAGAGATGGCGGTTGCGACGATGTTTTACTGTTGATTCGATTTTTCCCAGTCGCAATCGCCAATTTTTCTTGCAATTCCTGGATGATTTTTGGCAGCCCCAGCACCAATTCGACTAGTTCAGCTTGGCTTAACTGTTCGATTTCGATTTTTTCCTGCTGTGTATTAGCTGTGGGCTTTTTCATGTGTCCACTTTACCAGATTTCCCACTCTCAAGCATTTTTTACCTGAATCCTTACGTTATTTCAAGGTTTAGTTTAAGGAAAAATCAATAATTTAAAATCTCGGCAATACCCTAAACTAGACAAAAATAAAAATACATGGCTAAATTTTCTCAGGTAATTTCTGTCGAACAAGAAATATACTTTATAGAACAAAATGAATTGCGATCGCTACTAAGCAAATCTAACTTGTTCTCAGCTTACGAACGAAACTACTGTCATAAAAAGCCAACTCCTCTACTTTCAATGGCTGGTTTGTGGTGTGCCAAACAAGCTTTTATCAAAGCTATTAAGCATAAATTAGAATTTTCTGATTTCAACTATTTAGATTTAGAAATTCGTCATCAGATTAGTGGTCAACCCACAATATTACTCCATGGAGGTCTAGCAAACTGGTTTAAACAGCAAAACCTAACAGTAGCAGTGACAATTGCCCATACAAAAACCTTAGCTATATCGAGTGTACTTTTGTGGCGTTGAAAAACTATTTCTTGAAAAAATCTCATCAAAGCATCTCTTTAATTGCTGCTTAAAGAGCGATCGCAAGATATGATACTAAATTAGCTAATAGTCAAATCTTAAAAAAGCTTAAAAATTCAAGATTAGAGCTTCTCTAAAAACTAAAAGTAGTTCTAACAGTGCCAATTACTAAGTCATCAGTATTAAGGGTATTGCTATCTGGCTTAGTAATCCAAATCACTCCAGGGGTGATGGCAATATTATCGTTTACCTGATATTGATAAAAAGCTTCTAGATGCAAAGAGCGATCGCGATCTTCCTGATTTTCGATGGTGGAATTTGTCACTTCGGGTTCGCTGCCGATCACAATACCCGCGAGGCTACCTTCTTTAATCAAGTCTGGTATTGCTAGCGTTGCCGCCCAGTTCCAAATGTTTTGCGTGCCACGGTCAAGCTGCTGGTTTAAAGTATTGAGGTTTTTGACTTTACTTAACCCACCCCAGCCACCGATAATGATGCGATCGCTAATTGCCCAAGATAATTCTAAGCCGTAGGAATTACTAACTGTGGGAATTGCTGCACCGAATAATTCCGCTGTTTGCGATCGCAGATTAGATCGACTAGTACCTGTTGTCGTGTCGCTTTGGTTATAGCTATGAACATAGATAGCAGCTAGGCTAAGGCTTTTCAATGGTTCAAGAGTAATTTGTCCAAGAGCGCTATAAGGGCCATTAAATAAACCATTGCCTGAAGTTGATTCATTAGCCGAGGAGGCAAGATAACCTGCATCAATCTTGACTCGCTCGCTAGGACGATAATTCATGCCTAATCCAGCATCTCCTGGCGGATAATAAAGGGGATTTCTGCTGCCAAAACGAGAAACTGCACCCGAACCGCCATCCCCGTCTAAAAAGTTAATCGTCGGGGCAATATCATCAGCATCTAATCCTGCTGCGCCAACAATTACTCCTAAGCGATCGCCAAGATCAAAAGAATAATGTAAAGTATCTAGGCGTAAATCAGAGGGATCAGAATTATCAGGTTCGGCAAAAGCTAGTTCACCTTGAAAGGTATCAATTTCAGGTGCAAAACCCGAAAAATTACTTTGCGAAAATCTAGTAAATAATAAATCATCTCCCTGAAAACTAGTTTTGAAATCTAACCTCAAGCGACTACCCAAAATCGTGCTGGTGCGATCGTTATCTCCAGACAAAATGCTACCCAAGCCAAAAATTGCTTCTCCCTGTAGTTTGCTAGTGGTCGAAAATTGTGTTGCTTCTAAATCTTGTAGTCGTGCTTGAGAACCGTCTGTTTTACCTTGAAGAATAGCTAATTCTGACTGAAATTCCTGCATCAAACGTAAAACTGTATCTATATCTATTTGAGGTGTACTTGTAGTCTTAGTGATTATTTTTTCAATGCTATTTAAACAAGAATTAAGACCCGCAGCAAATTCAGCACGGGTAACGGTCTGTTGTCCGCGATAAGCGCGATCGCTAAATCCACTCAGACAGCCATAACGCTTGATTAAATTTTGTAAAGCTTGATATGACCAATCCGTTGGCCGAATATCTGAGAACTCATTGATGCTGTTGCTTTGACTAATTAACTTGCGATTAATTTTTGACAAGTTTTCCTGATCTGAATCATCAAAATTTTCTTGACCATTGATGATCTGCAAGTTAGTTTGATCTAGCCTATTAACAACATCACCTTCATTTTTTGATTCTGCAATAGCTTTACCATCTGATGCCAATAGTAATAAAGCACCAAGAACAGCTGCTGTTTGACAGATCACGCCCCGACTGATTAACATCACCACCAATCCTCATTCACACCAAAAATTGCAGCATTGCAGCTTAGTTCTTCTATCACTTAAGTAAAGTATGCACTCAGTTTAATTACTAACTAAATTGCTTTGCCTTACAAAACATCATGGGTGACTTAAGCAATTTAGAAGAAAATTTAGAAGAACTTTAAACACAATTAAATATTTTTCTATCTTGGCACTGTTCCAAGTTAATTGGTAGAAAAAATGTCTAAATTGACTATCTCCACTAACCTAAGCAGGTAGGTTAAATTAATTAGAAGATGCTCTAGTAGGGGATTAGGGGATTAGGGGATTAGGGAAAGATGACTAATTACTACTAAAATCTATCTTGTTTTTGGTTTTATATTTAATTGCGTCTAGCTACTTATTAACGATTTAAGATATATACATTATTGTTACTATTATAAATAAATGTTGCAAAATCTTATTGTTTCTACATTTAATTCAGTTAATTACTGATAACAGAAGAAAATAAATAGCCCTGGCACAAATGTTGGAGAGACTAACGGCATTTGTCCTTAAATAACGTACTTGTTGTTAAAATAATTGTTCACCATAAATTAATTGCTGCAAATTGATTGCTGCTAATTATTACTGTTCATTGTTCAAACTGGCGTGGAAATAACTTTTTTAGGTACTAGTTCTGGAGTACCAACGCGATCGCGAAATGTCTCAAGTGTAGCCCTGCGTCTGCCTCAGCGTGCCGAAATATGGCTATTTGACTGTGGAGAAGGAACGCAACATCAACTTCAGCGTAGCGACCTTAAAAGCTCTCAGATTCGACGTATCTTTATTACCCACATGCACGGCGACCATACTTTTGGCTTAATGGGCTTGATTGCTAGTTGTGGCTTGGCTGGCACTGGTCAACCAATTGACATTTATGGACCCGAAGGATTGAAAGAATATCTCCAGGCTGCTGCTAAGTATTCTTATATGAATTTTGGTTCTCGCCTGAAGATTCATACGGTTAAAACTGGTCTACTCTATGAAGATGATGAATTTAGTGTTAGTTGTCGGTTATTAAAGCATCGCATTCCTGCCCACGGTTATCGCGTTGTGGAAAAAGACCGCCCTGGAATGTTTAACCTGGAAAAAGCCAAGTCTTTAGGCATCCCTCCTGGCCCAGTTTACGGCAAATTAAAACAAGGTCAGGTAGTTACCTTGGAAGATGGTCGCAAAATTAACGGCAAAGATTTATGTGGTCAACCAGAAGTGGGACGTAAGTTTGTCTATTGCACCGATACGGTATTTTGTGAGGCGGCAGTTGAATTAGCCCAGGATGCAGATGTTTTAATACATGAGGCAACTTTTGCCCACCAGGATGCACAGATGGCGTTTGAAAAGATGCACTCCACCACTACGATGGCAGCCCAGGTGGCTCTTTTAGCAGGGGTTAAACAGTTAATCATGACTCACTTTAGTCCTCGCTATGCCCCAGGAACCCCCATTCAGCTTAATGACCTTAAACAAGAAGCTAGAGCAATTTTTCCTCAGACTAAACTAGCTTATGATTTCTACTCTTATGAAATACCACGACGTAGAGAGCAGAAGCCACAAGTAGCTACTGCGGGAAAATAGAAAATTTAAATCTAAATCTCAGTTGAAAAATAGCTCAAAGATGAAGGAGCGATCGCGACTGAACAACAACTTTTCCAGCCTGAGCAAATTCTAAGTAGGGTTAGTCTTAATTTGTCTACGCTCCAGTACGCCTAGTCCCCCTCCAGGGGATGAGTATTTTTTATTGCTCGAAACTACGTTACCATCACCAATGGAGTTAAAAATAGGCTTCAAAACCTTTAGTTACTAGCGATTGTGACTATAGCAAACAGTAATGTTTCTATAATTTTGCCCAAGTATTTTTTATAGAGAGGAGAACAAACAAAAATGGCTTATGAGTTACCATCTCTACCATACGATTACAAGGCTCTAGAACCAGCAATTTCTCAAAGCACTTTAGAATTTCATCACGACAAACATCATGCTGCTTATGTTAGTAAGTACAACGATGCTGTTAAGGGAACAGAATTAGACAGCAAGCCCATTGATGAAGTGATTAAAGCGATCGCTGGCGATGCTAGTCAAGCTGGATTATTTAACAATGCTGCCCAAGCTTGGAATCATACTTTTTATTGGCACTGTATGAAACCTAATGGCGGTGGTAGTCCCACAGAAGAATTGATGAAAAAAATTGAGGCTGACTTTGGTAGTTTCGATCAGTTTGTCGAAGCTTTTAAAACTGCTGGAGCTACTCAGTTTGGCAGCGGTTGGGCTTGGTTGGTGCTGGATGGAGATACCTTAAAAGTTACTAAAACTCTCAATGCTGATAACCCGTTAACCAGCGACCAAGTTCCTTTATTAACTATGGATGTTTGGGAACACGCTTATTATCTCGATTATCAAAATAAACGCCCTGCTTATATTGATGATTTTCTCGGTAAATTAGTCAACTGGGACTTTGTAGCTGAAAATTTTGCTGCTGCGTAAGTAGAAATTAACTATGAGCGGATATCAAACTATATCCGCTTTTCATATTTTCATAAATTTAGATTGAAAATTCGATTGTGACTCAACCTAAAGACGTTCAAACCCGTAGTATCCCGCAATGGCAATCCAACAAAATGAAACAAATAATTATTGAGCGATGGCAGGAAATTTGGGTCGTTGTTGAGGCGAGAAATAAAACTAAAAAACTCGATCGAGTCGTTAAAAGCGATCGCGCTTATCAGTAATATCAACATTATTTTTTGAGCAAAAATTATCATGAAGCCACATTATCCTCAGATTGTTCTGTCTTTTGCTTATCGTGACTGCAAGGTAGAAATAGATCGAGATGAATTGGATGAAGGCTATTGTGTTTATGCTGCATGGGTTAATCATGATCAAGGTTGCGCCGTTGCTGTTCCTTGTGCAATGACAACTATCGATGCTGTTCGTCAAGCTAAACAGTGGATCGATCAAAGATTTTTTTAATTCAATAATGTTTAGTATCTTGTTATCATAGATTTTTTTATATGCAAGTGTTATTAAAATTTTTGTAAAAAAACTTAATAATGCTCCCTACATGTTTACAATAGAGATAGAACGTTAAAAACAATTGATGTTTTCAACAGAAATCGCACGACAACCTATTACGAGGATCATCTATGCCATTTACTATTGACTCAGCACGTAACATATTCTCAGCCAGCACTTTATCTGCTGATGCAGTACCAGCATTGATAGCCAGATTCAATCAACTTAGTGCAGAAGACAACTAGCTTGGATTTGGTTTGCCTACTTGGAAATGGGTAAAACAATCACTGTTGCTGCTCCAGGGGCTGCCAATATGCAATTTGCCGAACCCACTCTTGACCAAATTAAGGAAATGAATTTTCAAGAGCAATCTCAGGTAATGTGCGATCTTGCTAATCATGCAGACACACCAATATGTCGTACTTATGCAACTTGGACTGCTAATATTAAGCTAGGTTTTTGGTATCGATTAGGAGAATGGATGGAGCAAGGGATTGTCGCTCCTATTCCCGAAGGTTACCAGCTTTCTGCCAATGCCAAGGCGGTATTAACCACACTCCAAGGATTAGATTCGGGGCAACAAATCACCGTGCTACGCAACACAGTTGTAGATATGGGCTTTGACACTGGTAAATTGGGCAGTATTGATAGGGTGAGCGAGCCTGTTACTCCTCCTACCGAAATGTCTAAGCGAACCAAGGTGGCGATTGAAGGGGTGAGTAATCCTGCTGTTTTGAGCTACATGAACTTGTTAAATGCTAATGATTTTGATGAGTTAATCAAATTGTTTAGTGAAGATGGTGCGCTGCAACCTCCTTTTAAAAAGCCAATTGTGGGTAAAGATGCAGTATTAAGGTTTTTCAAAGAAGAATGTCCTAATCTAAAATTAGCTCCAGAGCGTGGTGTTGAAGAACCAGCCGAAGACGGTTACACTCAAATCAAAGTGACAGGAAAAGTCCAAACTCCTTGGTTTGGTGCTGGTGTTGGCATGAATATGTCCTGGAGATTTTTGCTTAACTCTGAAAACAAAATTTTCTTTGTGGCGATCGATTTGTTAGCATCTCCTAAAGAATTACTCAATCTAGCTCGTTAAAATCACTACGATAATAACTAGCCGATCGCCAAAAAAATAGGTGGTCGGCTATTTTAATGATAGAATTTTGACTATATGATAAATGTATTAAATCAAGATTTGTATTAATGTTAGAAATCAATAAAAATAAGTTTTCTGCAATGGAGGAAACAGTAGCCAAACAAGCCTTAAAAAAAGCTTATGAAAGGGAAACTTCTGCTTTAATTGCTCACGTCCACGATCGCGCTGATTCTATTACAGAACTAGAAGATTTATGGTCTTTACACGATCTATTAAGTACTAAAAGATATGAAATTGATGGCAAATATGCCTATAACTTTTCTACTCTTGTATTTGATTGTGCCAGATTGGTTAAAGAAAAATGGCTGCATCTTGATGATTTGCAGGGTTTAAAACCAGCAATGTTATCAAAAATTTCTGCTTTAGCACGTATGTAACTATAATTTAAATAATTTAATTATTTTTGACTCTTTTAAACAGCGGAATGTGGGTTACAGGATGATTAAAGCGATCGCCTTTTAGGGGACAAAATTATCCCAGTCAAACCCAACAAAAACAGCAAACCCATTACTCCTGCGATCGGATTACCATCGATACCTGTCACCCAAACTGGAACTTGGTTACTGTACTCAATCAACTGACCAACATTAACGATATAGTAACCCCAGACTAATCCTGCATGAAGACCAATAGAAATACCCAGGCGATTTCCCTCCGGGAAGGCTTTATGCGGAGCGGTATGGTAAACCACTAGCTTCGCGTCGTCCTTTAGGGTGCGATCGCCATATTTATCTTTAGCCAACACTAAAGCAATGCCTAATAGAACTAAAGCAGGAAAAGTTACCGCCGTACGTATAATTTCTGCAACTGGCTTAAGAAAATGAGCTACAGCATAGGCGATCGCTGTTAACCAAATACAGGTTTTTTTACTATAGTCCCGCCGCAATTCATCCAGTAACCAACCTCGAAATAACAATTCTTCGGCTAAAGCAATACCGACGGCGCTTAACCAGCCTTCGATGATAATTCTGATTAAATTACCTGACGGCTGAATTACTTCGATCCAACCTAAAAGTGCTTCGGTGATAAATAATCCCAGACATAGCCAGAAACCAACGGCTAAACCTTGCCAAAATTCGCGAATATTCTGACTACTTCTAGCTAAACCATAGCGAGTATAAATATGCGATCGCCATGGACAAATTTGCCCCATAATTGCCAAAAAAACAGTAATTCGACAAACAGCAACGCCATCGTCAAAATACTGGCGAGGTTAGGATCTTCGCGCAATAGCCAGTAAATTGGTAATGCCAAAGGTAGCCATAAAATTGACAAAGCACCAAGGAAAATTATTAATCTAATGGTGCTGAAAACTCTGCTATTCTTTTAAACCGTCTTAACTGTGAAATATTTGGCAACTGATTATCGCTAATTAATCAGCCCTACCATAGCATTACTTAAGCTGAATTAGTCATCCGCTTCAATCGTACTAGTCAAACCACTATTACATAAAGTTTCCGCATAAAACTCTGCATGTTCTAAAGCGCAGGTAATTACCAACCCCACCCCACTGTTATGAGTTTCCATCATAATATTGACTGCTTGAGGCGGAGTCATACCACCTATAGTCTGCATTAAGACCTGAACCACATACTCCATAGGGTTAACGTCATCGTTATGCAACAAAACCTTATAGCGGGGTGCATGTTTACTGACGGTTGAAGTTGAGCTTTTATCTATTACAGAAGTTCCCAATGACACAATTAATATTCTCCTTTGAAATTTCTTTTACTTTTATCTACTTCTCCCCGATGTAGTTGTTCAGGGACATTTTACGCTTTGGCGATCGCCATTGATGTTTCACCTTGGCTATCAAATAGTTACAGCCTGCATTGGCTAACTACCCTAACAATAAATTCACAGATTATTAAAACACTTATATATATTAACTGAACCTCTGAGTTGATTTCCAGTTCTTTTTGCCTCGTTATGACTAGACCAATGATTAATATTACGACAACCAACTTAAGACGGGACAGTAGGCAGGGTAAAAGTTTTGGGCTTGGATGATTTCCTCGATTTTCTCGGTTGAGGTAATTCACCAATATTTTCCATCAAATATTCAAACAAGTCAGGAAATT
>JAAUOU010000177.1 GCA_012034765.1 Pleurocapsaceae cyanobacterium CSU_1_1
CTGGTGTCGAAGATTAAGCAAAGACTACGAAGTTCTTCCTCAAACTTCTGAAGCCATGATTCAGGTTGCAATGATTCGGATTATGCTTAGGCGTTTGGCAACATAAATAACTTTTCAGATGTCCTCTTACCAAGTTTTAGACGCTGGGTAAATCGTCAACTATTAAACGCCAAACTCAATCATCCAGGCTGGATGGCAATTCTAATTTACGGCACTCTAACTACTTTAATTCCAGCGTCTGCTGCATCATTAATCGCGATCGCTTTATTGAATCACCAAGGAAATACGGCAATTTTACTGGGAGACAGTTTAGTTACTTATATCGTCATATTACTAATCCTCATTGGCATTTGGGAACGAGCAGTGCGACGAAAACTAATGATGCGCCAAGAAGTACTGCCTCAAATGCCAGCGAGCGCTTTTGGCAAGCTCATATTAGCTATTCCCGCAACACAGTTCATACTGGCGATCGCCCTTTGGCAGACTGTGCTAACCCGACAGGTAGAGTGGCGCGGTATTACCTATCAAATCAAAGGTCCTTGGGATATCAAACTTCTGGAATACTTCCCCTATCGCTATCTAAAGCGAACCAACCCGAAAACATCTTTGTAGAAGGCGATAAGCAGAATGAACAACTCCAGAGTAAGTATCGGAATGCCCGTTTATAACGGCGAACCATTTTTACGAGAAACCTTGGATGCAATCTTAGCTCAAACTTTTAGAGATTTTGAGTTAATTATTTCCGATAATGCTTCGACAGATGCAACAGAGCAAATTTGTCGAGAGTATGCCGCCCAAGATAAACGTATTAGTTATTCTCGCAATCAGCAAAATATTGGTGCCAGTGCCAACTTTAATCGTGTTTTTAAACTGTCTTCAGGAGAATACTTCAAATGGTCAGCAGCCGACGATCTTCACGCTTCAGATTTTCTCGCCAAGTGTGTTGAAATACTCGATCGCGATCGCTCTGTAGTTTTGTGTCATTCCCAAGTCCAGATTATTAATGAACAGGGGCAGTTTATTCATAACTATAATATCAAGCTTGATACCGATCGCCCCGAACCCCAGAAGCGGTTTCACGATCTCTTAAGCTGGCACCTCATGGCATTAGCAGCACCAAAATTATCTGCGAACGGGTTGGGCAAACTAAAGTTTTAGTTTTTAGCGATCATGAAGAAAACAGCTACATTAACCAGTCTCTTGAGGCTGGGGCGAAAGGCTATTTCCTCAAAAAAACGCCAGCCAAAGAAATCGTCCAGGGCATTAGAAATGTTCACCGAGGTTTTTGTCAATTTAGTCCAGGATTATTGGAAAATTATATCCAGCAAGCTGCTCAATTAAGAGCGCAATCGGAAAATACCTCTTTGCTTGCAGAAGGCGAAGAAACTTCTATTGCTCCCGTTCAAAGTAAAACTGAAGCAATAGAACTAGAAACAGAAACCCAAACCCAGCTTGCCAAACCAACTATTTTTCCACAAAAGCCGTTGCTATGGCGCATAGCTGTTTGGACAATGTTAGCAATTTCTGCTTTGGCTATTTTTGCTTTGCTGCTGGCTAAATTCAATCCCAGTTTTTATAGTCAACTTCTGGGTATTCTGAGACAGAAGCACCAGTTCCTGCACCACCACCAGAACCAACTGCGGTTTCTGCTCTAGGACAGATAGAACCCGAAGGCGAAGTTATTCAGCTATCAGTTTCTGCGGCTGCCGAAGGTTCCAAAGTCGAACAATTGTTAGTTGAGCGGGGCGATAAGGTACAACAAGGACAGGTAGTTGCTATTCTTGATAGTCATAGCTCTCAGCTAGCTGCTTTAGAAGGTGCTAAAGCCGATGTTCAGACAGCTCAAGCTAATTTAGAGCGAGTCCAAGCAGGGGCAAAACAGGGAGATATTAATGCTCAACAAGCCGAGATCGACCGTTTATCAGCCGAGCTTGAAGGACAAATAGCTACTCAGCAAGCCTCGATCGCTCGTTTATCCGCTGAGTTAAATAATGCTGAGGTAGAAAATAAACGCTATCAACAGCTATTTCAAGATGGGGCAATTTCCGCACAAGCGAGGGACAATAGAAGGTTGCGGGTAGATACAATTCAACAGCAGCTAGCAGCAGCCAAAGAAACCTTAAATCGGACTATTGCGACAACCCAGGTACAGCGCAATGAAGCCCTAGCCAGACTAGAAAGTATCACCGAAGTTCGACCTGTAGACGTACAGGTGTCACAAGCCGAATTAGCCAAAGCCAATGCTGCTGTAAAACAGGCACAGGCAGCTTTAGCTCTGACCGAAGTGCGATCGCCAATTGATGGTCGAGTTTTAGAGGTCAATGTCCGTCCTGGTGAGGTTGTGGGCGATCGCGGGATTGTGGCGATTGGCTAAGTACAGGACAAAAATCTGAGAGATAGAAGAAAATCATCTTCATAGTCTTCTAAATTCAAGAGAATAGTTCGTAGATAGTCGAAGCCATAACGAAAAACGCTCTTAGCTTTTCTGCCGTGTGTTTTAATCAAAATCGGTTTACTGTCAGATAACCACTGGCCTGTCCGATATGCCCAGCATAAAGCGATCGTCAGCAGTGCAAACAGGCGACTCAAACGCTCTGAATTTTCTAAATGAGTATCTTCCAAATTAAAACCCCGACTTTTAAAGATGCCAAAGAGAGTTTCAATCCCCCAACGTTGAGCGTAGTCATCGATGATAGTAGAACAGTAGTGAGGTGCAATAATAGTCAACAGAGAATTATCTTGTAGACGTAAAGCTCCAACGTAAACTTGATGACCCCAAAGAGTTCTTGTTCTTCTAAGTAACGATTTTTGTCCAATCTGGAGATGAGAAAAAACGATTCGTGTTGAAAGCTGGTGTTTTCCATCTCCCAGAAGCTCTGTTTCTCGAATTCTAATCCGAAACGACATCATTGGTTGTGAGAGTAAATAGCCCAGCCACTCGTGACCTAAAAACTCGCGGTCAGCACTTAAATAATCAATTTGATACTCATCAAATAGTTCGATAAACTCTTTTAACAAATCAATGCGCTCTATTGTGTTTGAGTTACCTTTTTGGTCGAGCATCCACCACAGCAGAGGAAAAGCTACTCCTTGATGAACGATACCCAAGGTCAAAATATTGAAGATTTTGCTGCCAAACTGCCATTCGGTTCGGTCAAGACTCAATACCCAAGGTTGAGGTATTTCCATCATTTCAATAACTAACTTAGCCATGGTGTAGTAATCTAGGTCAAATTCTCTTAAAAATCGTTGTAGTCTTTTATAACTCGACTCCTTCTTCGCTTTGCTTTTGAATCCAATTGATAGATCTAGTGACTTCTCCAGGCGTTAACTCTTCGAGTATAACGCTGGCTTCTCCAAACCTCGTAAGGTAGAGAGAACTTCCTTTAGGGTACTATTAGTAGCAGAAGCAACCACTACTGGATTCCCCTTACGGCGTATTATGGTCGGGAACAAGTCCAGCCCGACCCTCTTGACGTTTAATCCCGCCGATATGTCGCGATCAATCAAGAGTTGATATTCTTCATCCCAATATTCTCTGATACCACAATCAGTAAAAACAAATTCGTCTTTGTACGGCAACAATTGAGAAGTGTATTGTGGATTAACAGGAATTACCAAAGCCCCAGCTTTTTCAGCTTTGAACTTTAGTATGTTGAAAAACTGACCAAAAGCAGCATCAGCCCAAGACTTATTTAATCCTGATTTGGCTGATTGCCCGTTGGGTAAGTATTTTCCCTCATCATCCTGTTTTGCTTTATTCCTTCTGCTTAACCCCGTAAGATTAAGCTTTTCGTGAAAGAAAACTTTTTTGCCCGTTTTCAGTAGCACATGGGCGGTATTGTAAGAATGGTCTTTCCTAGCACGAGCTATCTGTTGATGTAGCTTTGCTTCACTTTTGGCTAGTTTACGTCTTGATTTGCTACCTTTCTTTTTGGCAGACTTGCGTTTTGAGAAACACGCCAGCTTGCCTTGAGCCGATCGAAAAGACTTAAGACTAGGCAGCTTAAAGCCTTCGCTGGTAGCCAAATAATCATCTTCATGTAAAACCGCATCCATACCTAGTGAATTATTCCAACTAGGGATAATATCAAACTGGAAATCAGGGACGGAATCATCTTGAAGTCTTAAATTAATGTACCAGCCATCCGCCTTCTTGACTATCTGAGTTTGCTTTAAAACCGCACCATCAGGTATTGGTCGATGATGGCGCACATTCAGAACGCCGATCTTAGGCAATGAGACGTATAGCCATTTGCCACCTACAGAACAAGAGTGAAACTTCGCCCCTTCAAACACCATAGATCTGAAACGTGCGGTGTTCTTGAATCTTGGCTTGCCACTTCTTTTGCCATTCTTATCACCAGCAATGAATCGATCAAACGCCAATTTTACTCGTTTACACACCTCTTGTAGTGTTTGAGATGGCACAAGATTAAAGTCTAGCAATTCACCACTCCACGATACAGAAACCAAATCTTGTTTGATTACGGGTAACTGCTTTTTTTGCCCATAAAACTCAGGTTTATCTTTTAACTCTGGCAAATGACATACCAAAAGACATCTATCAGTGTAGCTACGATTCTGCTCCCACCAGTCAAATCGTTCGCCAAGCTGCCGATTATACCAATACTGACAAATACGAAGCCAGTCATTTAAGACAAGCTTTTGCTCTGTAGTTGGGTTTAGTCGGTACTGATAATTGTAAATCACAATCAACGTTGTTAAAATAAACTACAGTCATATACATTTGTTATTTCAGTACTACCCACAAATGGAACTACCCAAATTCATAGGCAATATTAAGTCGGTTACCAGCAGGCGATTAAGACAAGAATTTCCCGAACAAATAAATAAGGTTTATTGG
>JAAUOU010000059.1 GCA_012034765.1 Pleurocapsaceae cyanobacterium CSU_1_1
TTAGTTAACAATCTTAAGACTGTCAGCAGTCGCTATTTAAAAAAAGAATTTCCAGAAAGATTTTCTAGATTCTATTGGAAAGATGCTCTTTGGTCAGGTAGCTATTTTATTTCTTCTTGTGGAGGAGTTACGGTAGATGTATTGAAAAAATATGTACAGGAGCAAGACCGTCCTGCCTAGTGTTAAGGAGGCAGCGCGGTCTTGGGCTTTGCCCAAGTGAAGCGACTGCCGTTTCGATTCATCCTATCGCTTTTGGCTAACGCCAATAAGCGTAGGTCTTCTCTCACAAAAAGATAAAAACTAATAACTAGTCCATGACTATGACTAATCTAAATTTCTGGGATCAAACTAGTGGCACTTGGATTAACGTTTTCATGGTGCTTTTAGGTACTAGTTTAGGTTTACTACTCAAAGACCATCTTTCAGCAAAAATACAGACGATTATCACTCAAGGGATAGGTTTATTGACCCTTTGGATTGGCATCACTATGGCAAACAGTATGGCACAGGTGCAGGCGGGAGGAATTAATGGTGCAGTATTAGGTCTATTGGCGATCGCTTTTGGTGGCGTTTTGGGGGAGTTATTAGGAATTGAAGAAAGCTTGACTGTATTGGGAAATTGGCTCAAGCGCAAATTTAAAGGTCAAGGATTATTTACCGAAGGATTTGTAGCCAGTAGTTTGTTGTTTTGTGTTGGACCGATGACGCTAATTGGTAGTTTTGATAATGGTCTGAGGGGCGATGATACTCTATTAACTTTAAAAGCAACTATGGACGGAGTTATTTCTGTTGCCCTGGCCAATATTTATGGTGTGGGAGTTGGTTTTTCAGCCCTCATTATTTTGTTGTATCAAGGAAGTTTATCGTTAATAATTGGTTTTGTTGGTAGTAATGTAGTCCAAGCGGAACAGAATCCTTACTTGCTAAGTATTACGGGAATTGGTGGTCTAATGATTATGGCAATTGGCTGCAATTTGTTGGAAATAGCTAAGATTAGAGTAGCTTCTTTTTTACCAGCGATCGCTTTATCTCCCTTGATTTATTGGTTGGCTAGTTCTGTCTTAGATTAATTAGGGTTAGAAAAAGTTATCTAAGGCTTAGGACTATCAGCTTGTTCTAAAACTGCTAATTCTGCTTGAAGACGGGAAATTTTAGCCATAATTTCTTGCTGTCTAGGTATGTCTTTAACATAAGCTAAGACAGTAGACCAAGCTCTGATTTGCGCTTGTTTAAGATCTATTGCATCGGTATCTTTTAAGGCTAATTCTAAATCCTGAATAGTGAAATTATTTGGGTGCTTTGTCTCAGTTAAAGACTGCCATTTTGTCGCCATTTGATAAGACTTGATCGCCGCTTGTTTATCTCCCATAAATAATAGTTCATCTAACCCTTTGGAAGTCCACAGCAAAGCAGCCTGATCTGATTTGGGATCTACAGATTTTAATACTTCTTCCATTAAAAGCGATCGTTTTTTCTGGATATCCTGCATACATCGAATTGGCGATCGTCAGATTGAGATAAGCGCTGGTAAAACGAGGATCAATAGTAGTTATGGTTTCAAAGTACTCTGGAACTAGTTTATAACCGATAGTTTCTCTGGCATTCGCATTGCCAAAATATTGAACAAAGTTTAAATATGTCCAATCAGCTTTGAGATTATCAAAGTCTAGGTGAGATGTTTGTTGCTGCCAATCAACTCGTTCTGCTTGCTCTTGTTCTTGTGCTAAGTAATCAGCATCATTGAGTTTCTGTACTGATTTTTTGTATTCTTGACTCTGCAAAAATATGATTCCTGCCAAGACAATAAAAGGAGAAAACATCGATAAAATTTTGCTGGGTTTTCCTAATATTGCAGAAGACATATTAAATAAACCAATAAAAGACAATTAGTATAAGTATTTTCGCTTACGCGAATACATTTATATTACCAGGGTCTTTAGTGATCAGAAAAACGGCTGATTTTGAAAATTTTGCTGAAATATTTAAGTAAAGTGTTGATTGTACTTAGATTGATCGTGATTAGCAATTCTCAGTAGAATAAATAGCTTGGGAAAAGTTTATCAAAACTTGATGTACTGTTTATCAAAATGAATAAAATTTGCTTGATGGGACTGTTGAGCATCTTTATTTAATCGCTCTGCGATCGCAAAAGCCAAGACTGCTGCCAGATCAACAAATAAAGGGAAGTACTGGTGACAATGCTGATTAATTGGAAAATATCAAATATTTGAGTTTCTTCTAGATGATCTTCGTGTCTTCCACCACATTGAGATTCCCGTTACGGTCAAAAACAACAAGCCAATTCCATTAAGAAAAGGAAAACTTTTTTGAAAATCGATGTAGCCAAAATCTCCTTTGTGCCAGTGAATTGCCCAATTAACTTGTTCGTCAAAACCGCCTAACTCTCCAATTTGATAGATAATTCCTGTGATTGTAGTTAGTAGAATGGGAAGTAGCATAATTGGGGCAAGCCAGCGATGCCATTGACGTATTTTTGCCGCTTTAATTTTCATAATTAAATCAGTTCACAGTAAGAAAATTGAGTTGAATAATTGATTGGATTAACTACCTTTGCCACCTTCACCGCCTTCATCTGGGGTAGGAGCAGTTTGTTCAGTACCCGCACCATCTTCACCGCCTTCCCCACCTTCACCAGCAGCACCGCCAATCTCGCAGCCTACTAGAGAAGACATCATACCTAGAGAAAGGAATAAAGCGATCGCTTTAGAAGTTGTTTTTTGAGAATTATTCATAATAATTTTTGGCTGTTAATTGGACTTTTGTTGAACTATGTAAGTTATTTTGAGGAGCAAGCTTCCAGTTCTGGATGGTCGTCAAATATTTCGCCAGTGAATTGACAAACATAAAATTTACAATAGTTTAGCTTTTAATCATCCAAGTTTCCCTGAACTTGAGCTAAAAGTTGAGAATGTAAATTCTCCTCAACTAGGGCCGTTTCAAATATTTCTAAAGCTGCTAAGTTATTATCTAATCGAGCTTGTTTGATAAATTTAGAATACATTTGGCGTTCGCCAGATTCTCTCTGAACTGAACTACTCAAATCGCCTTGAATTAATTTAGATAAATTCTTATTAGTAGAATGAACTTTCTGCTCAACAGTAGAAGTTGCTTGACGAACAATCATAGTTTGTGTAGGTGTTGCCTCCATTACTTCAATCAACTGAGCATGATTATCTCGGTGATTTTTTTCGGCATGGGCTAAAGTTTTAAAGAGAAGAGCCACCTCCTGATGACCTTCATCACGAGCTTTTTCAGCAAAGTTTAAATACATAACATTAGAATTAGATTCGGAATTGTAGGCTTTTTGAAGATTATCTAAAGTAGGAGAAGTTTTATCCTTTAAAAAGCCTTCTACTTGAACACTTAAATATATTAAAGACAAGACTGCTAAACAGGAGATAACTGTCAATTTTTCAACTTTTTCGCTTAAATCAAAGCTTGAATGCCGACTCATAATTAGTAACTTCCTCAAATTTAATTTTGACAACTACAAGCTATAACGAGTCAGATTAGTTCTGCGATTTAGCTTTGATGTAAATTTACAAAAGAAATGAGGTAGAAATGAGGGTAGAGCGAAAAAAAACTTTTACTGTTAAGTAGATTATTAAATTTAGGTGGTTTTCACCAAAATCGAGTCTCCTTCTACCTTGACTTCATAACTAGCAAGGGGTTCTGTTGCAGGTCCTTTTAATACTTTGCCGTCACTACTAAATTCAGAATCGTGACAAGGACAAAGAAATTTTTGTTAATATTTAATTTTTCTGGTGTTAATGAATTGGCAGTCTGACTTCAAAGCAACTACCAAGATCGAGTTGGCTAGTCACCAAAATTTTACCCTGATAACGTTTAGCGATCGCCATAGCAATAGATAACCCCATTCCCATCCCTCCAGATCTTCGCGTTCTGGCTTTGTCTGCTCGCCAAAAGCGATCAAAGATTGAGGATAGATGTTCTGGTGCAATTCCCAATCCTGTATCTTCGATTCTGACCAGAATATTCTGCCTTTCTTGCTTCACGGTTACAGTGACTTTTCCCCCAGAAGGGGTATATTGCAACGCATTTTCAATTAAATTTCTAAATAGACGAGCTAGTTCTGCTCCATCTCCTTTGAGCCTGACATTAGAGAACAAATGAGATTCTAGAGTAATTTTCTGTTCTTGAGCAGAAGATTGAAATAGTTCGAGTAAATCTTCTAAGATTTCGGTTAAGGATAGTTCAACCCTGGTTGCTGTTTCCTGAAGACTATCTGAATCGATTCTAGTTAGTAACAGCAAATCTTCTACTAATTTGATGGTATGGTCGGTAGTTGAAGCGATCGCACCTATCTTTTTTAGGTCTTGAGGATGAAGTCGCTCTGGGTAATATTCCATTACTTGAACCGATGTTTTGATCGCTGCTAACGGACTACGTAGCTCATGGGCAGCATCAGCAGTAAACTGTTTAAGTTGCTCAAAGCTTTGCTCGATTGGTTTGAGAGACTGTTTAGTCAACCAAATTCCCCCTAAGCCAGTCATACCAATCACACCAATCCCACCAATGCCCAAACCCCAACGCAGACGAGTCAAAATAACTTCGACCTCGTTAGTAACCTGATTGGCACGAATATATCCCTCTAGCTGTTTTTGACCATTACTACCGCTATAGACTGGTAAAGTTATGGTTCTGATTTTCTTTTGTTGTCCAAACTGCCGTCCTGGTTGTGGAGGTAGTTTATTTAGTAATGTTCCTGCATTACCCACTAGACGTTTTTGAGCGTCAAACCAGTCCACACCTTGATTTGGCTGACGTAAATTTTGCCAAGGAATATCTAAATCCCCATCATTGTCGAGATAACATCTAGTTTTGGAAGCTGGAGAATTGCCGATTAATCCTCGTTGTTGACGTTTACCATAGTGAGCTTTAATTGCTACTAAATTATGAGAAGCAGCTTGGGCTAAAACTTCTAAACGCCGATCCATTTGTTCGTAAAGATTATGACGAGTATATTTGTAAATTGCCAAAGCTGAAATACCTAAAATTGTCATCATTACGGTCATGTAAGACAGCAGCAGTCGCCATCGTAGTTTTTGGGAACTAAGATTTTTAGATTTGTTTGAGACGATATCCAAAACCATAAACTGTCTCCACTAAATCGGCAGGCGCACCAACCGCTTTTAACTTTCTGCGTAATGTTTTGAGATGAACTTTAACCGTTTCTTCCGAAGGAGGATCGTCAAATGTCCACAGGCGATCAATAATTGTATTGCGACTTACCAATTTACCTTGTTGGCGTAACAACAAATCTAGCAAACCGTATTCTTTGGGAGTTAAGTGTATCAGTTGTTCTTGGTAGGTAACTTGACAGCTACTACAATCGAGATGTAAATATCCCCATTCGAGTATAGGCAGTAAATTAATGTTGCCACGTCTTAATAAAGCGCGAATTCGAGCTAATAACTCAGGTAAATCGAAGGGTTTAACTACATAATCATCGGCTCCGACATCCAAACCCATAACGCGATCGCTGCTCATATCCCTAGCTGTGAGCATCAATACAGGAGTCATACTGCCTTTTTGTCGTAGTCGCTGGCACAAACTGATGCCGTCTAATTTAGGTAGCATAATATCAAGGATAATTAAATCGTAAACGGCAGCTTCCATAAATTCCCAACCTGTCTCTCCATCGCTTGCAGCATCTACAGCGTAGTGCTGCTTATCAATGAGGACTTCTATTAATGCTGCTGCTAATTGTTCATCGTCTTCAACCAATAAGATTTTCATAAGTAGCTAGGCAGAACTAAGTACTTCAAGTCTATATCTCTTTCTGCTGTTATCATTTTCAGCATAGCTAGGTCAGTTGTTCTAGCTTATATTTAATTACAACCATCTACTTAAGCAATTAAGCAAAAAAAATAGGAATTATAAGAATAAAAGAGAGCGCTCTACCCTCCCTTCAACCAAAACTTTAAATATTCTTACTCCTCATCCCCAGAACTAGAACAAATCATCGATAATTAAAATCTGCCTACTGTTCCCTAATTACTGCTTTGTGTCTTTTGTTGGCTTACATATTCATAGCGACTATAGCTTGCTTGATGGCGCGTCTCAAATTCCGCAATTAATTGATCGCTGTTTAGAGTTAGATATGCCAGCGATCGCCTGATTTCCTCCCGAAGGGTAATGTATGGGGCGATGGAGAGAAGGTAAATTATCTAAAAAATTTCATTTAAATTTAAAATAAATCCAGGTAAAATGTTTTCTCCCGATAAAGTTTGGGGATTCTTTAAAATCTCTACTGGGTTGCCAATGCGATAGATTTCAACTGTTTTTGCTTCGGGTTCGATTAACCAGCCAAGTTGAACACCATTATTAATATATTCTTGCATTTTAGCCTGCAAATCCTTATATCTCTGATTTTTTAGATCGCTAGGACTAACTAATTCAATAATAAAATCAGGAACGATTGGGGGAAAACCTTGTTTTTCTTTTAAAGTTAAAACATTCCATTTATCCAATTTTATCCAACTAACATCGGGACTTCTTCTTGCACCATTAGGTAATATAAAAACTGTAGAAGAATCAAAAGCTTCTCCTGTACCATCCCTATCTGTCCAATTTCCTATTTGCTGGGTCAGGCGACGATTTTTTCTTCCTGCTTCACCACCAGTAGGACTCATGACTATTAATTCTCCATCTTTAGTTAATTCCATTCGCGCTAATTGTTCAGCGTATGCCAACTGCTCGAATTGTTCTGGAGTTACTTTGAATCCCTTTGGTACGGAAATCGTTTCCATTATCTTTAACTTGTAATCTCTTTGATTTATTATTATATGCCTGAATTATTAATCAAATCTGCTTTAGAAGAAGACAAAGCATTGCCATAAGCAAGAAAGTTGGCGGCATCTTCGTAAATTAGAGCGATCGCTTATCTATGGTATAAGTCATTTTTTTGCTTGAATTATTATTTGATAATTATAAATTTGGTTTTTAAAATCGAAATTAAGATAAATATTGGCATTAATCTTTAATTTGATAAACTTAATTTACGAGCGATCGCCATTTCTAATAGTTCGGTCATGGTTATCTGTTAATTTCAAAAAATGATCTGGGGTTAAAATATAAGCGATCGCCCTATCACCCTCTACCTAAAATCTTAAATATTTTTATCTAATCTCCCCACCACATAGATAAAATCAGTGATAATTGATAACTGTTCATTGCTCACTGAATCTATGTCTTTTGTTGGCTTACATATCCATAGTGACTACAGCTTGCTGGATGGTGCATCTCAGATTCCCCAGTTAATCGATCGCTGTTTAGAATTAGATATGCCTGCGATCGCCCTTACGGATCACGGGGTCATGTATGGGGCGATCGAATTGATTAAAGTGTGTCGTCGCAAAGGAATTAAGCCGATCATTGGCAACGAGATGTACGTGATCAACGGCGACATTGAGGTCAATATTACCGAGAAGAAAAAACGCCACCGCAAGTATCATCAGGTAGTACTGGCAAAAAATACCCAAGGGTATAAAAATCTTGTCAAGCTAACCACGATTTCCCATCTCAAAGGCTATCAGGGTAGCGGCATCTTTGCTCGTCCCTGTATTAACAAAGAACTGCTCAAGCAATATCATGAAGGACTAATTATCACTAGCGCCTGCTTGGGGGGAGAAGTACCCCAGGCAATTTTACAGGGAAATTTAGCTCATGCAGAGGAGGTGGCTAAATGGTATCAAGATTTATTTGGTGAGGATTATTACTTAGAAATCCAGGATCATGGCTCTCCAGAGGATCGCATGGTGAATGTGGCAATTGTCAAAATTGCCCGTAAGTTAGGAATTAAGATCGTTGCTACCAATGATTCCCACTTTATTTCCTGTTATGACGTAGAAGCCCATGATGCCCTATTGTGTATTCTGACCCAAAAGCGGATTACCGATGAAAAACGGCTGCGCTATAGCGGGACAGAGTATCTTAAATCGGCGGCTGAAATGAGGTTGTTATTCCGCGATCATTTAGAAGATGAGGTAATTGAAGAAGCGATCGCAACTACTCTAGAGGTAGCTGATAAAATAGAGCCTTATAATATCTTGGGTGAGCCGCGTATTCCCGATTATCCTGTACCTGCGGGGCATACCGCCGATAGTTATTTAGAAGAAGTTACTCGTCAAGGTCTGCTGGAAAGACTCAAGTGTCGCAATCACAATGAAGTTCCTGCTGAATATATGCAGCGGATTGAAGTGGAACTTAAAGTGATGCAAGAAAAAGGCTTCTCGACCTACTTTTTAGTCGTCTGGGACTACATCAAATATGCTAGGGATAATAATATTCCTGTAGGTCCTGGTCGAGGGAGTGCTGCGGGTTCTTTAGTGGCATATTGCCTTAAAATTACTAATATTGACCCCATACATCATGGTTTGCTGTTTGAGCGCTTCCTTAATCCAGAACGCAAATCTATGCCTGATGTAGATACAGATTTCTGCCCAGATCGTCGTGCCGATATGATTAAATACGTCACGCAAAAGTATGGTGAGGCAAACGTAGCCCAAATTATCACTTTTAACCGCATGACTTCCAAGGCGGTCCTAAAAGATGTGGGGCGGGTGTTGGGGGTGGACTTTGGCGATCAAAATCGTCTTGCCAAAATGATTCCTGTGGTGCGAGGTAAACCTACTAAGCTCAACGTGATGATCTCCGATCAAACCCCTGAACTCGCATTCAAACAGGCTTACGAAAACGAAACTATCCCCGTTTATGACGACAATAAAGAACAAGTGGGTTCAGTAACAATTCGCAACTGGGTTGATATGGCAATTCGGATCGAAGGCACGAATAAAACCTTTGGAGTTCATGCTGCGGGAGTGGTTATTTCTTCACAACCTTTGGATGAAATTGTCCCCCTACAGAAAAACAATGATGGGTCGGTCATTACTCAATACTATATGGAAGATGTTGAGGCGATGGGTCTGTTGAAGATGGACTTTCTGGGCTTAAAAAACCTCACCACTATTCAGCGTGCAGCAGGTTTAGTACAGAAAACCAAAGGAATAACTCTAGATTTAGATCAAATACCTTTAGATGAAAGGAAAGCCCTAGAGATTATTGCTAAAGGCAAGCAAAAGAAATTACCCGCAGATATTCAAGAAACCCATAAACTATTCCGCGCAGGGAATCTAGAAGGAATCTTTCAACTAGAATCCGATGGGATGAAGCAAATTACCAGAGACTTAAAACCTTCTGGCATTGAAGATCTTTCCTCCATCTCTGCGCTATATCGCCCTGGACCATTGGATGCAGGTCTGATTCCAATTTTTATTGATCGCAAACACGGGCGAGAAAAGGTGAGTTATCAACACCCCTTATTAGAATCAATTCTCAAAGAAACCTATGGCGTAATGGTTTATCAAGAGCAAATTATGAAAATTGCTCAGGAGTTAGCGGGCTATTCTTTGGGGGAAGCGGATTTACTTAGACGGGCGATGGGTAAAAAGAAAGTTGATGAAATGAAAAAGCATACCGAAAAATTCATCGATGGTTCAGCTAAAAATGGTGTGTCCCAGGCGGTTGCTGAAGATTTATTTGAGCAGATGCTTAAGTTTGCCGAATACTGTTTAAGTTACGATACAGAAATTCAAACCGTGGAATATGGCGCGCTGCCCATCGGTAAAATTGTTACCGAACAGATTAAATGTAGTGTTTATTCGGTAGACAGTAATGGTTTTGTTTACACTCAACCGATAGTGCAATGGCACGATCGCGGTCAACAAGAAATATGTGCTTATACTTTAGATAATGGAGTAATTATCCGCGCCACTAAAGATCATAAATTTATGACCACTGAAGGGAACATGCTGCCAATAGATGAGATCTTTGAATATGGGTGGGAACTCAAAGAAATTGATTTAGCTAAAGATTATTCGGCCTTGGTAATTTAAGCTATGACTTACAATGTGTTTCGGCTCGTAGATATCAACTATTAGATTTCATGATTTGTATTCTCTTTAAATAATAGCGATCGCTGTAGATTGCTTAACTAGTCAAAATTCTCTACCAAAGCTTGATCCTCTGATTAGATAAGAAAGTGATTAGGCTAATGCCTTTTAGTCTTGTAAATGCGATCGCGAGACGATGTTTGTCAGAAAAGCCTCGATGTCTATAATATGTCCATCATCCTAAAGGTGCTTCTGTAGTCAAGAAAGCTAATTGACCACCCTGAACTAAATCAGCATCGGCAATAATGCCATCTTCAAGACTGTGAGCTTGAACACCATAGATAAAGCGTGTACCAGAGGCTTCATCGAATAACTGAGAAACATCAAGAATCCCCGACGATTCCCAATTACCAATATCATCAGGTTCGGGGTCAGTTTGACCTTCAGGTACAGCAGAGCGATCCATCTGCGCCACGCGAGTTAATTCCCCAGAATTAGGATCTAAACGCCAAATTGAAGCTTCTTCGCCAGATTCACCCCCAAAATCTTCATCTTCGGCGGTAGCACGGTCTTCTTGGATGTAAATATAGCCATCATCCGCCCAATCTAGGTTATCAGGACTCCGCAAACCAAAGTCAGAACCTGCAAACTGACCATTACCTGCATCATCGCCATCATAAAAAATATCAATCTGTCCAGTTAGAGGATCGCCAGATTCGCTAAATTCTGTATCAATTTTGTAACTAGTACCCCAGTTATCCCCAGTAAAACGTCCACCACGTCCAGTAGAAGCCAAAACTGCTTGCGTCCCATCTTCAGGGTTAGTAGCTACGTCTTCTGGACGGGAAAATTGAAAACTCCCAGCGTCGAGCAATAACTCGTCTTGTTGAGCTTGAGTGGCAAACCCTAATTCGTCATAACCTAACTCGTCTTGAATCTCGCCGTCAGCGTTGGTATCCACTGCCGAACTAGCCAAATCAGGTCGATAATAATCTAATTCAACCCAGCTACCAGCTTGACTGTTGCCAGTACCCCTAAAACCTGCGGGGTCTGCTGCATTGTCATCATCAACTACTTCTCCATCTTCATTAGTAAAAGTGGGGGTATCGGCAAGTTCATCATCGGGAACCCAAGTATAGAGTTTGCCATCACTTAAACCATTACGTTCGAGTAAACCTGCTCCTTTACAGGTATCTTTTTCACCGATATACATTAATAAAGGTGCAGCTTCGCGGTCATCTCCTACCAAAAAAGCAACTTTATCGGTTGTACCAGTATCTAGTTCAGTAACGTTTTCCCAAGCAGCGCGACCCATCCAGGGAACTGCCTGAAGAGTATTAGTAGCAGGATCGAGAACAAATTCCGTACCGCCATCAGTTTCCTCCCCAGTAAAGAATAAATTATCTTCTAAACCGCGACCATCACCAAATTGCTGTGCTGCAACGTATTGCGCAGAACACATTCGATCTATACCTTCAAATTCGAGGTCGGATGCTTCATCTACTTCTTCCCCTGCGCGATTAATAATTTCGTCGTAAGCCAGACCAGAATCTTCTAGTTCTAAGGTTTCTTTATTAATATCGAAGAAACTGACTCGCGCACCAGTTAATTCTGTACCATTGGCCAGAGTATAGCTATAACCTAAATCGGAACTAAATTCGTGGTTAGCCAGTATCCTAACTGTGTCGTCATCCAAAGCAAATGCACCCAAACCATCAAGAATACCTGGAGGTGTATAGCCGTTAATTTCTTCGCCGACAGTAAAAATAGGATCTACCTGATAACCGTTTAAACCGATCATTTGTGCAGGTTGTTCGGTGTCGCCAGTATTCATAATTGGTGTTGGTGTCACAGCAGTACCTCCAAGATTAGGGTCTAGATTTAAGGGTTGGTCTAAGTTGATTAAAATTGCTTCGTTGTTGTCGATGTCGTCTTCTCTTCCTTGAGAAAAGGGATAATTATTGTCGTTGGCTACCAAGATGGTGTTTTCATCAATAACGACGACGTTCTCAATAGTTTGAAAAGGAAAATCAAAACTAGTTTTGCCATCACCGTTTAAGTCATCGGGGTCATCAATATTAAGCAAATCAACAACTTCTTCTTTAGCGACAAAACCGTTGGCATCCACTTGGTCAATATCGATTTTAAAGATTTTTTTGAATTGTGCTGATTCTCCCTGATTGTTATCTCGTTCGATAACTAAAAACTCATGGTCGTTAATCGGCGTAAAATCGCCAATAGGATTACCATCGGTGGTGGGATAGTAACCAGCTAAACCAGTATAAGCAGCAGATTCCACATCAAATTCATAGATGCGTAAAACATTGTCAGGATCGCCATCTACTTTTCCTTCCAATAAAGGATAAAGAGTCTTGCGATCAAGACTAAATGCCATACCTTCAAAACCTCGCGATGTCTCCAAATTAGGTAAGCTATCCCCTAAATCGGCGTTTTCAGGAGATTGAACAAATTGACCTGTAATTGAATCTACTACCGCTACTCCAGTTGCAGGAAAATCGGTAAAAAAACCATCTACACCTATCTCAATTAGTTGTTCAATCTCTCCCTCGGTCGTTTGAGGAGTTCCATCCGCTTCTAATGTTAAGTAACTTTCTTCGTTACGATGGGTATAAGGATGAACCTGTAAACCAGCAGCGTGTGCATCATCAATAAAAGATGTTACTTCTCCTGTTAGTTGGGTCGTAATCTCTGCTTTACCGTCACCATTGCCATCTACTGATTTATCTAGTGATTCGCGGAGTAAGATATTGTTTTTCCAAGGGCCAGCACCTTCTGCATATTTATCACTAATTATTTGCAGAAATTCTGCACTATCTAAATCGCGGTAAGTAGTGTCGGCAGATAAACCGTTTTCTACTGCATCGACAAAATCTTGACCATAAATTGCAGCTAAATCGCTACCTTGTTCGAGGTTATAACGAAGGTCGTAGGGGACGGAGAAAGCGTCATCAGGACTAGCATCTTTGGTGGTGTCACCGTAAAGCTGAACTAGAGGAATATCTCCCAACCCCTCAGCGTCTAACATTCCTTGGAGTTCAATTAAATTTTGGAACTCAAAAGATTGAATAAAAATGCGATTAGGGTCGGTAAAACCTGTTGATTGAAGAGTCTTAATTAACGGCTCTTCTAAAGATAAACCCTGCTGATCAAAAAAGGTCGGATGCTTGGTTTCTGGATAAATACCAACTTTAACACCTGTTTCGGCTTCAGTCTCTTGAACTAGCTGAATAACTTCTTCCAAGGTAGGAATTTCAAAAGCACCGTCAAATTCTTGAGAACGTAAATCATTAGATTGAACTGCTCGTAACTGCTTAATTTCTGCCAAGGTAAAGTCTTCGGCAAAATAGGCTGTAACTTCTTCGCCATCGAGAATTTTAGTAGACATTCGGTCTTCACCAAATACCTCAGCCACATTAGTCGTGTCATCTAAAATCGGTTCATGACGAGCAATCAAAACCCCATCTTTCGTCGATACTAGATCGGGTTCAATAAAATCAGCCCCTTGAGCGATCGCAACTTTGTATGCTTCTAATGTATGTTCTGGTAATAAACCACTCGCGCCACGATGTCCGATCACCAATGGGTCTTGACCATTAAGAGTATTTAAATTAGTAATATTAGGAGTTGCAATTGGTGCTTCCAGTAATTTTCCTTCAGCATCGAAGTGCAATAGGTAAGGGCCAAATTCATCCCCGACCCAAAGATCGCCATTTTCGCCAATTACAAACGATTCGACATCAAAATCTCCCCCAGTGAGTAGACGTTCTTCGCTATCTTCGTTAACAATATCAAAAGAAATTAAATTATCGGGGTCGGAAAGCTGAATGAAATTCTCTATGGCTACACTTCCGTCACCGTTTTCTATTCCCGTAAAAAAGTTAGGACTTGTTTGATATATGCGTAATAAATAATCGGTACTATTTTCTTGTGTACCAAAGCCATTATCGGATAAAAACCAAAATGCCCCTGTATTATCTGGAGCAAACTGTACTCCACTAAAACCCTGAACTGGTTGCCCGTCAAATGGCCCTGTTCTGCCATTGGCATCTATAGGATTCCCTTCACCGTCATTTCCCCCCGCAGGAGTACCTTCGGCGAAAGTGTCTGCTGGTAAAGAAGCAAAACCAACTAGTTGGTCAGTCATATTTTAATTTGTATGCTTGAATGAAATTAAATGATGAAATTAAATGACTTAATTGAGTAAAAATATTGCGTTAGAAGTAATTTCTAAAGAAAACTTCTGATTACTATTTCCTAATTACTTATAGAATTTCATACTCATATTAAGAGTAGGTAATCAATGCTTTAATAAATAATCAAATAACTGAGTAGCAACAGTATTTTGCACTATCACTTTTATATAATCTTGATTACTTAAAATTATTCTTTGTTCGAGAGTACTAGTACGAGGTTTGTTCTCTTGTTCTCTAACTGCGGAAAATCATTTCTTCTGGTTTATATTTCAGTTTTAGCTTGTCTTTGCTTGCCTCTAAAGCTGTAGAAAACTTAATTGATCGTTGATCGGGAATGGTGAAGAGGCGATCGCTTCCTTGGGCTAGAGATTCTAGAAATTGTTCCGCAGTCTTATTCTGATTCGACGGACGACGGTAGAATGTTTCTAGTCGTCGCCATAGTTTGGGGAAAATTGGTTTTAGCTTGGCAAGGTTGACTGGTGGTTTAACGGTAAATCCTTGATTAGATGCATCCTCTGTCCATATTCCTAGCTTGTCTTGTCTAGCAGCTTCCACAGCTTCAAGCAATTGATCTCGCAATTCTTGATAGAGTGTGTCATAAAACAGTGGATAAACAAAACCTTCTTCCAGTAGTTGATAATTTACGCTTTTTTGTAGTGTTTCTGCTTCTAAGATAATTTCTGACCCGTCTGCATCTTCGGGATCGCCCGTAAAAACGAAACAAACAGGTCTACCATTTTTTTCAATTTGTTTGGATAGAATATAACCTGGTTGTCCATTTTCTTCTCCACCTAATAGCTTAATATTACGTTCGGTGGCATCGGAGGAGAAAGGTTTAATAGCTGCTTTTTCTAGCGCGTCTATTCCCTCATATCGCAGTTGCACCTCACCATCTGACTTAAACTCAACTCGTCCTTCTAAGCGGTCAAATAAAGAGTCATCATCTGCCAAAAATCTGACTGAATCTCCATCTGGAACTCCATTTTTGGGGTTGAATACACCTTTGATTGTTAAAAACGGCATTGTTATACTATTATTCTAAATTTAAATTTAAGAAATTGATTGAAAATATACACAGAAAAAACAGCAAATACATAGAAAAGTCAATATTAATCATCTTTCTATTTTGCTGCTGAAAAAATATAATTGTCTAGTAATCAGAGGCATCTCAAATATAAAAGCTGTCAATAATTAGAGTCTCAGTTAAAAGTAAATTTAAGTTAAATTATAAATTAAGATTTGATTATGTTGACCAAGATGATCATAAATTTAAAATAGGGATTTATTTAAAGATTGGAGATTAAAAAAACAAGCTAAGTCAGCAAGTTAATTATCAACTATATTATTGATCATGTTATCTTAATCTAACTATAAAATATTGTTTTTTCAGTTGATAAAGTGCTATATTAATAAACATTTATTTGTGTGGATTTAAAATTAAATGAAAATAAAAACAGTATTTTTTTGACAGAGTAAAAAATAGCACCTTTGCTCTAATGCGAAATACAACCCATCAAAATTTGATTCCTCAATCTACTGGTTTGTTAAAAATTTCCAGCTTACCAGTGAGTAAAGAATTAGACTTTAAACTACTGAAGTTTTCCCTGGTTATTCCTACCTACAACGAGGGGAAAAATATTCAACAATTAATTCTAATTTTGGTTCAACTTCTAGATGAAATTCTGCCAAAAGAATATGAACTGATAGTTGTTGACGACAATAGCCCAGATAAAACCTGGAAATTAGCCTTAGAATTAACTGCTCAATATACCCAATTAAAAGTAATACGCCGAGATGTCGAAAAAGGACTGGCTACAGCGGTAATTCGGGGGTGGCAAATAGCAAGAGGCGAAATCTTAGGCGTAATTGATGCTGATTTACAACATCCTCCCAAGACGTTAATAAAACTGTGGCAGGAGATGGAAAAAGGTGCTGACTTAGCTGTTGCTAGTCGCAATGTCGAGTCTGGAGGAGTTAGTGAATGGAATATTCTGCGTCGTTTTCTCTCTCGTGGGGCGCAGATACTAGGTTTACTGATTCTGCCAGAAGTGCTCAGTCGTCTTAGTGATCCGATGAGTGGTTATTTTATGTTACGCCGTGAGGTTTTAATCGATCAACCTCTTCAACCATCAGGCTACAAGATTTTAATTGAAGTTATAGCTAGAGGTAAAATTCGCTGGATTGGAGAAGTTGGTTATATTTTTCAAGAGAGAAAAACAGGAAACAGTAAAGTTACGTTGCAGCAATATTTAGCATATATTCAGCATTTAATCTGTTTACGCTTAAATTTATGGCAAATTAGACGTTTTATTCCCTTTGGGATCTCAGGTTTTAGCGGTGTGTTTGTTAATCTGTTTATTCTGTATTTATTACGAGAATATGTCGGTTTGGGATTGACTCGTAGTGCAATTTTAGCAGCAGAAGTAGCAATAATTAATAACTTCTTTTGGAACGATCACTGGACTTTTCGAGATATTTCTCGTCATCAAAAAGGCAGGATTAAAACATTGAGAAGATTTCTGAAGTTTAATGTGATTTGTCTTTCAGGTTTGGTGTTAAATATTTTAGTACTAAATCTTCTTTATAATTTTCTAAATATGAATGAATATCTTGCCAATATTATCGCAATCGCTACTGTTACTTTATGGAATTTTTGGTTTAATCTTCAACTTAGTTGGCGTATAACTGATGAATCTTAAAAACCTAGAAAGTTGGAAAGTATTACTTAATTATATTCAGGATTAACTAAGAATTCTTGCTCATCAATCATTGATTTTTGCTCAATTTCTTCTTGCCAAATATTAACTAAATTCTGAATACTTCGATCCCAACTGTATCCTTGAACAGAAATTTTGGCACGTTCTCCCATTTGTTGTCTCAAAGCCGAATTTTCGACCAATAGCTTGAGTTTATTAGTAAAATTATAGCGATCGCCTGGAGAATAGAGATAGCCATTATTACCATCATCGATATTTTCTACTACTCCCCCAGAACAAGGCGCAATTACAGGAATACCTGCTGCAAATGCTTCTAAGATAGTTAACCCTCTGGTTTCTTTTTCGGATGTAGTTACGTGCAGATCGCAATTCATGAGTAACGCGGGAACATTTTCTGGCGATATTCTACCTAGTAAATAAACATGGGGTGCTAGTGTTTTTAATTTAGACCTTATTTCCTCTCGCATCGGCCCATCTCCCGCCACGATAATTGCTACTTTCGTCAAATCTATTTGTTGAGATACAGTTTTAAAAGCATCTAGAGTAAAATCCCAACCTTTATCAGGATATAAACGTCCGAGAAAAACAACTTTAACCAGGGGATCTACTTGAGATAATCCATATTGGGACTGAAAGAAATCTGTCTGACATAAACTGTCTTGAAAACTTTCAGTATCAAAGCCAACCAAATTACCATAGCGTGCATTTTTAATACCTAAGTCAACAATTTTAGGATAGGTAATTTTGCTCGTAACTAAAGTTAAATCATAAGAGTTATAAACCCAGACAATTAATTGTTTGAGTAAAAATTTAATTAAAGCAAGAATTGGTTGAGGTAGAGGAAAATAATCACCTAAATAATCTAAAAAATTGGTACGGAAAAAACTGACACAGGGAATACCAACTTTCTTCGCATAATTGACTCCTGCAAGTCGCCAGAAACCGACATAAAGCCTTTCTGGTTCATCGACATGAATAACATCTGGTTGAAATTCTGCTAATTTTTTTAAAACTGTTTGATAAGAATTTCTATTAACATTGGGTTCATAATCCAAACCGACAAAAGAATTGCTAGCCAAATTAATAACTTTAACCCCAGGTAAAATATCACCTGTATAATCTTGCCAGTTAGGATAATCTGCTTTTAAACTACTGTAATCAGGACAGAATAAAATAACTTCGTGTCCCCATTTACTCAATCTTTTTAATCTTTGAAATCCACTAACTGTTACACCATCAATAATTGGCAGAAAACAAGATGTGATAATGGCAATTTTCATCTGTGATCGCTATTTTGCTAAACACTATCAATACAAAAATAAAGAACATAGATAAAAATAGGTTTAAGCTCTGACTATGAATTAACTTACTTATAGTTAACTTTCTGATATTTTAAATAAACAATTGAGTTTCTTGTCCTCTCAGATTAAACTCTCAGATAGTGATGAGGAGTTAACTTAAGATAATGGTGCGTATTTCGTCTGATTTTTCCAAAACTGCACTACAGACGGCAATAGTATTAATTTTTCTCTGCTTGAGATTATTACTAGACAATAACATGAGTGGTCTAGTCTGGAATGAAGTTGATGTACTGCCATTAGCCAAGCAATTTGTCGCTCCTGATTGGATACCTAATGACTGGTATTTAAATTCAGAAACTAACTACAGAGCTTTATTTCAAGTTATTTTTGGCTGGTTAATAGTTCACTTGGGTTTTTTACCCACGTCGGTTATTGGTCGTTTAATTTGTTACACTCTGGTAGCCTGGGGGATAGTGCTGCTGGGACAAAAACTAGGTTTAAGTTTGTCTTATCTTTTACTAGCAACGATCGCAGTTACTTATCAAGGATCTCTCCAAGGAGCGATCGCTGGGGAATGGTTTGTGGGCGGACTGGAAGCGAAAGCTGTTGCTTATGGACTAATTTTGCTGGCTATTGCCTTGATGTTGAGTAGAAGATATGTTTTAATGATTTTGTTATTAGGATGTGCCACTTCTTTTCATGTTTTAGTTGGTGGTTGGGCTTTTCTGACTACACTCGCTTGGTTTTGTGTGCGTCCCAAAAAGCGTTTGTGGCAAATAAGACAGAAGGGGTGGTTATTACCAATAATTTATTTAATTGCTAGTGCTGGGGCTATTCCAGGCAGCTTACAACAATTACTTAATTCTCCCCCATCAGGAGATATTTCTCCCTCTTTTATCTATGTTTTTCTCCGTCTTCCTCATCATTTAAATCCCTTCGCTTGGCATCCACTTTTCTGGCTGAGATTGATTGTTTATCTAGCAATTTTGGCAGGATGCACGATTTCTCTCAAACAAAAAGCTGATACAAAAGGTTGGCAAGCTGAAGACTATGCCCGTTTTGACCTAGCAGAATTTACTTTAATCAGTTTAATCCCTTTTGTAGCAGGAGTAGCGATCGCTTTTTTTGACCATCAGGGAACATGGTTGCAATACTATCCTTTTCGCTTCGGGGACATGATGTTACCCTTAACTACCAGTTTGTTATTCGCCTGTTATTTGGAAACAAAATTTTCTCTTCAAAAACCCAAGTTTCGTCTTTGGCTGGTAGCTTGTTTAAGTTGTATTTTATTTGTTCAGGTAGCATTTTTTACCCAACAGGCGATAACTTCGTTGAGCTTCGCTAACGCTGTTACAACATTCCCTTCAGAACAGCAAGATGTAGACCCTCAATGGAAGTCAATGAGTGATTGGATTCACGACCATACTGCTGAAGATGCCATAATTATTTCTCATCCTTGGAAATTGGCTAATTTTACTTGGATGACTGAGAGAGCTACTATTGCCAAGCTCAAGCTATTTCCTCAGACTAAAGACGCGATCGTCGAATATTATGAGCGTCTCAATGATCTTAGTGGCGGTGCTGTCGCCAAAATCTATTTCGGTGATGAGAAGCTAGATCAAAGAAAGACTGTCAAAGCAATTAGTGCAGGTTTTTCTGCCCTTAATACTGTTCAGGTACAAGAATTAATGACTAAGTATAAATCTAATTATTTCTTAACCGATAGGTCACATCATTTGGATTTACCAATTGTTCATACTCAAGCAGCATATATTCTTTATGGACGAGCTTATCGAGAAAAAAATGATCTAAGATTAAAGTAGGTAATTTAGATTAAATTCAAGTCTATCAGGTATACCGCTCCGCATATGCTGTAACGCGATCGCAGGTAGTTAAAGATTTAGGCGTGAAGGAAGATGAGTGTGCCTGTCTTCAATAAAAAGCTGGTTATTTCCTGACCTTTGCTCGATACTGCTACCATTACTTTAAGGGTCGAAAACGTCACTAAATGCTGCTTTGACATTTTTTGTTGATGAAGAAGCTGATTCCATCCAATCACTTTGCTTATCAATCGACCAAGCAATTTCACCCCCTTTTCGAGTTCCCGCTCGTGTAAAGGAAAAACCGGCATCATTAAACTCAGTACCGTAGTTGGCGATAGTTTTAGGAGACAATCCCAGTAAATCCGACACTTCGGAAGTAGAAAGCAGCCAACCATTTTGATAAGCATCCTCTAACTCCTTTAAGTAAGTCAAACGATTGGTAGATTGAGGGACTAGTTTTTTAACCACCGTTTCAATTACACCGACTAAAGCTGCGGGATTCAAGGAAATTGTGGGTTCGATATAGTCAGCTCTATCTACTGAATAAGAGTTAGAAGGATCGACCGTGGAGGCATGAGTTACATGAGTTAATTGATGACCTTGTTTTTTCAGCAATTGAATAAAACCAAAAATTGTCCCACCACGTTCTAAATGTGCGTGTAAACCATCTAAATCTATCGCTAATGTTGTACGGCTTTTTAATCATCTAAAATTGCTCATTTCGCCATAAAAAAGGGTAGGTTATACCCACCCTAAATGAAAGCCAATTGTCATCATCAAATAATCTTACTTATTTGGTTGAGGAGTCATCCGCAGATAGGGCTTGATTTCTTCAACTCCTTTGGGGAATTTTTGTCTTGCTTCGTCAGTAGGAATGGAGGGTGCAACTACGACATCTTCACCATCTTTCCAATTAACGGGGGTAGCAACTGAATAATTATCAGTTAACTGCAAAGAATCAATAACTCTAAGGATTTCAGGGAAATTACGACCTGTACTTGGAGGATAAGTTAAGGTGAGGCGCAATTTTTTATTGGGGTCAATAATGAACACAGAACGCACTGTGACCTTAGCATCGGCGTTCGGATGAATCATGTCATAAAGGTCAGAAACCTTTTTATCTCCATCTGCCAAGATCGGATAGTCAACTTTTGTTCCTTGAGTTTCGTCAATGTCGCAAATCCAACCCTGGTGAGAGTCAGCATCATCAACACTCAAAGCAATTGTTTTAACATTACGCTTGTCAAATTCAGACCTAAGTTTAGCAACTTCACCTAATTCAGTGGTACAGACAGGAGTATAGTCAGCAGGATGTGAGAAGAGAACTACCCAGCTATCCCCAGCCCATTCATAAAAGGAGATTTCCCCCATGCTGGAATCTTGAGTAAAATCAGGCACAGTGTCGCCTAATCTAAGTTGAGCCATTGTAAAAACCTCGATTTCGTTTTAGAAAAGCAGTTTCTTATTTTCCCATGAAATGCTAGGTCTATATCCTGTTGCTTAATTGTTCTTGATAAGAAATCTTATCTCTTAATCCTTATGTAGCTTTAGGGCAATTTAGAAGCTTGCTTAACTGCTGACCAATCTTCTGGGGCGATTCTTTGATAAAAACCATCAGCATAAACTACACCAATAGTTCCATCTGCTGCGGGGTTGGCTTCATAAAAAGCGACAATTTCTAGCCCATTTTCCAGCTCTGTAAGGTTTTTAGAGGATAAAAAAGAATTCACTAGGTAAGGTTCTAAAGTTTCTGGATGATAAAATACAGAATCATCATAGACAAATTCTTGCAATGCCAGCTTAACTGTCTCAAGGCTACTCATGTCTGGTAATTTATTTTCATTCTGTTCAGCATAACTTTGCAAAGCACTACCTAAATTTTGCAGGTTAGATTCAGTCTGCGATTCAATTGCTGCTAAATTTGCTTGTTCACAGGCTGCTTTTGACTGCTGTTCGGCTTTTTCCAGCATTGCAATATCCGCCTTGAGATCGAAAGGTCGAACATTATTTAAACTACCAATGGTCTTTAAATTTAAAAGAGATAAGGCAATGGTAGTTTCTGAGGTGATTTTTTCGGCGGCTCTTATGGTTGCGCAATCACCACCTGCTAACCCAGACACAGAACCCATGAAATTTTCAAACAGCGAGTTAATATTCAAAGGTTCGCCTGAACTTGCTAGACGATAAGCAACGACATAGGTTTCGCTGTTAACCTTAACTGTTTTCCCCTGAGTGTAATAAAGATTGTTATAAAGATTAGCCCCAAAAAGGCTAGTCCAAGACTTCATCAAGTCTGCCATTTCATACTGACCGCTAATTGCTATTTGTCGCCAAGAGTCATCTAAATCTTTTAATTGCTTTGTTAGCGGCGCTTGTTTGCCTGAAATGAGCTGCTGAAAATCATTTGCCAGACATTTTGGACTATAAGTAAGCATAGAAGTTACTATAGCTAGGGCTAGCGTTATTTTTCGCATAATTAATCGTTTTAATTTAATACTATCTAGATAGATTGAACTCAAGATAGCTTAGGTAATTTGCTTCGCCCACTGTGGTATTACTCAGTAGAGCTTCAATAGGATTGATTACTTTAAAATTGGGATTACTAATTTTTTTTAGAAAATGCAATTACACCTTGCCATAAGATAAAATAAACGACCTGGTTAGCTGAATAATAAGGAAGACTTCATGGAAGACAAGCATATGTTAATGATTCCTGGGCCCACTCCAGTCCCAGCGCAAGTATTGGTTTCTTTAGGCAAACATCCCATCGGACATCGTAGCGGTGATTTTAGTCAAATTATTGCCGAGATCAATCAGAATTTGAAATGGCTACATCAAACTAAAAACGAAGTACTTTCCCTTAACGTATCAGGTACGGGGGCAATGGAAGCGGGAATGATAAACTTCCTTAGTCCTGGCGATCGCGTTTTGGTTGGTGTTAATGGTAAATTTGGCGATCGCTGGGCGCAAATCTGCGAAGTGTTTGGTCTGAACACTGAACGGATTACTGCGGAATGGGGTAAACCTCTAAATACTGAAGAAATTCGCGCTAAGTTAGAAGCTGATACTAATAAAGAAATTAAGGCGGTGGTCATTACCCACTCGGAAACATCCGCAGGGGTACTCAACGACTTAGAAACAATTAACAAGTACGTAAAAGCTCACGGCGAAGCTTTAATTATTGTCGATGCTGTTACCAGTTTGGGTGCTTATAATATTCCCATTGATGACTTGGGATTAGACGTAGTGGCATCTGGTTCGCAAAAAGGCTATATGATCCCCCCAGGTTTGGGCTTCATTTGCGTTAGTGACAAAGCTTGGAAGGCTTATGAAACTAGTAAGTTTCCTCGTTTCTATATGGACTTGGGTAAATACAAAAAAGCCAACGCTAAAAATAGCAGTCCCTTTACTCCTCCCATCAACCTAATGTTTGGGCTACAAACCGCTTTAGAAATGATGCAGCGAGAAGGGTTAGAAAATATCTTTGCTCGCCATTTGCGTTTAACCCAAGCCACTCGCGCTGCTGCTAAAGCAATGGGGTTAAATCTTCTAGCACCTGATGATGCAGCCAGTACTGCGGTAACGGCGATTATGAGCGATGATGCTGAAGCGATTAGATCTACCATGCGTCAGAAATACGATATTGCTCTTGCAGGAGGACAGGATCATCTCAAGGGTAAGATTTTCCGTGTAGGTCATCTAGGCTTTGTGAGCGATCGCGATATCTTAACAGTCATTTCTTGCCTAGAAGCAACTCTATCTGAGCTTGGTCATGATTTTGAACCTAAGTCTGGAGTTAAGGCTGCCGCTGCTGCACTTTAGTCTCTACAGATTTTTGTCCGTTAGTATGAAATATTGTAAGTCTCTCGATGATGGGGGACTTTTTCTTTTTAAACCAGGCGACCATAATCTAGTTTGACTTTGGCGATCGTTTATCCTTTAGGGCTTTTCCATCTCTACACATAAAAAATGCGATCGCCAATCAATTATTTATGAATTGACTATAGTTGCCATTAGCATTGCGTTAGTTGTTTTTTCTGCCAAGATTTAACATATCTCCTAATCCTTCCCCGACTAAAGATAAGCCTGTAACTAAGATGGTCATAGCCAAACCAGGAAAGGTAGCAGACCACCAAATTCCTATGGGTAAGGCATCTAACGCCAAACGCAGGTCGTGTCCCCATTCTGGGACTTCAGGGGGGAGTCCTAAACCCAAAAAGCCCAAGCCACCTAGAATGAGAATGGCATCAGCAGCATTAAGGGTAAACAAGACGGGAACACTCTGAATGACGTTAAAGAATAAATAACGGGTTAAAATTCTGCTGGTAGGTGCGCCCATTGCTTGAGCCGCTTCAATAAATAATTCGGTTTTGACACTGGTGGTATGATTACGGACAATGCGGTAATACTGAGGAATATAAGCAATACTAAGGGCGATCGCCGCATTGATTACTCCTTGACCCACCACAAAAGCCAGAGTGACCGACAGCAGTAATCCTGGCAGGGTATAGATAGTGTCCATAAAGAAGATAAAAACCTTGTCAATCTTGCCCCCTAAATACCCACTGACCAACCCCAGAGGAACACCGATAATCAGGCTCAGGGTAGTTGCTAACACCACCACTTTTAGAGCAGCTTGAGTCCCAAACAAAGTGCGCGAAAAAACATCATATCCCTGGCGAGTTGTGCCAAACCAATAATCAGCCCCTGGTGCTTCGTGGATTGGATTAGCTAAGGCTTCGTTAGGATCTTGTAACCAGCCAATATTTTGTAATGTCGGAGCGAGAAAAGCGATCGCAATAAAGCTAAGAGTGATCGTTAGCCCAATTAAAGTCAGGCTTTGAGATAGAGTCAGGCGAAATTGACGGGGTAATCTAATACTGGTGGTCATAATTGTTGGGGTAATCAACTGAATCTGCTCGGCATTATAGCTAAAGATTAAGCTGAGTCTAAGACAAGATCATTTTGTTAGTCGTTCTCAAGATAGACATTCTTAGTTAATCTTAAAGTCTTAGCACTATGGGCAGAAAAACTGCTTTAATTTAGAGTAGCGTTTGGTTATTAGTCATTTGATGTACCAATAGCTAAAACCTGTGATTACAATTTAAGATTAAGGTGAAGATTAAAGAAGAGAATATATGCCTCTAACTCTTTCAGGAGAACAACAGCAACTTTTTGACCGTAGCTTGCAGACCATCGAGCAAGTTGAAGGTTTATTTGTGGAGGCAAAGGTACTTTTTCCTAACTTAAACCCCGATACTGAAGTACTCAAGCAGCAGCTAGTCAATCCCTTCTCGATTTTTATCTGTGGCGAATTTAATGCGGGTAAATCTAGTTTGCTTAATCAGCTCAATAATCAAGAAATCGCCACGGTGGGATTTTTGCCCACAACTCAAGAGATTCATGCCTATAATCCTGAAGGTTTTGGCGGTTTGGTCTTTATTGATAGTCCTGGTACAAACTCGATTATTGAACAGCACCAAGAGTTAACCGAAAATTATCTTCAGCAAGCGGATATTATTTTGTTTGTCACCTCTGTTGAACGTCCTTTGAGCAAATCTGAGCAGGATTTCTTAACCTTGGTCGATAAAACTTGGGCGCGGAAAATTATTGTGGTGATCAATAAAACTGACTTGGTTACAGACGATGAGGCAAAGCAAATCCGTGAATATGTTAGTGAAGGTTTAAAAGAAATTTTGGCTCAAATGCCTCCTGTCTTTACGATTTCGGCAAAAACAGGAGAGGGAATGGATGAGCTTAAAAGCTTTTTGTTAGCATTTTTGGCTGAAGGAGAGAAGGTCAAGCTTAAGCTGCGAGGACCACAAAATTCATTATTAGTTTATCTAGAACAATTAGAACAACAGAATGAATCGATTAAAGCTAAATTGCAGTCCGACAAGGTTATTTTTGATCGAACTTCACGCAGAATTGAGGAAAGACTAGAAGAATACAATCTTTTATTTGGTATATTTCGCGATAACATTGAAGATTTGTTTACTAATTTAATTGAAGAGACTAACGAATTAATAGATAGTAATACGGGTTTTTTAACCGTTGTTAAACGCAAAATAACTAAAGAAGAAGACCTTCTAGAAGAGCGATTGGCTAAGACAATTAAAGATATTCAGTTAGATAAGAATCTCCAAGACATATTTCAAGAAGCGATCGCTACTTTTCAAAAGTACCGCGAACGAATTATCAGAGAAGCAAAAGAAGACCTCTCTACGGCAATTACTGTGTCTGAGGATACTCTAGCACTCCCACCGATTAATACTGACCGCTTAAATAGTAATGAATTTGCTACTAAAATCAAGTTGGCGACAGAGGAAGGCTTAGATAGCTTTTGGAGACTGGGAATTACCGCAGCAGCAACAGGGGTGGGTGGACAGCTAATATTTAATACAATTTCAGCAGACGCTACGGCTTTTGTGGTGGCGGGGTTATTCAGCTTAATGAGCTTTGATGCTTTGCCCAGAAGACGAAGAAAACTTAAAGCAGAGTTAGAACAAAATTATCGCGGTCTTCAAGAAAACTACACCAAGAGTCTTAAGGATGCTCTAGCAGCAGAATTAAATAAATGCCTACAACAGTTTGCCAATGTAATTAGACCTCAACAGGAAGAACTGGCGAGCAAAATAGCCACTGCTGAGTCTATTACTAAAGAAGCAGCAACCATCAAAGCGCAAATCCAGCAGATTACTACCGAAGTAGAGCAGTTAGCAGATAATAATTAAATAATAATTAAAATATCTTTTGTAGTTAAGCGATCGACATAGATGCAGTTAGCTAATCAAGCCCAGAAAATTTTCTACCTCAGTTGTTTGGTATTGTTGCTGGGGAAACTGGCAAATATCAGTCAGCCTCAAAAAGATTTCTTATGGCAGCGCTCTGGACAAATATTATCTAAGCTCTACGGACAAGGGCATTTAGGGCAATTTGAAACAAAAGGCGATTACAATACGCCTACTATACATGGCACTCAACCCCTAGCTATGAAAGGAGGAGATCCCTATATTAGAGCTTTGATGCGGACTATTACCGCTAGCGAAGCAAATGTTAGTCGTCCTTACAATGTAATTTATGGCGGAAAGCAAGTTGAAGATCTGAGTAAGCATCCTCAGCTTTGCGTCACCATTGTCGCAGGACCGAATATTGGTAACTGCACTACCGCTGCGGGACGTTATCAAATGCTCGATTTTACCTGGAATCAAACAGCACGGCGATATCATCCTCATCCTTCGGGTTTTTGGCGCTGGAAAAGCTATAGTTTTGAGGCTAAATATCAGGATGCTGTAGTTTATGCTTGGCTTAGTGATTCTCAGGCTTGGGATGTGGATATTGCCGATTTACTACGACAGGGAGAAATAACCCAAATACTTCAATTACTTTCAGGAACTTGGACTAGTTTGGGATATGGAATTGAGACTAATTCTATGAGCAATTATTTACCCCAAATTTATCAAAATATGTTGCAGCAAGAGTTGAGCTAAGGATAGAAGTCAAAAGTCAGAAGTTAAAAGTCAAAAGTCAGAAGTTAAAAGTCAGAAGTCAGAAGTTAAAAGTCAGAAGTCAGAAGTTAAAAGTCAGAAGTTAAAAGTCAGAAGTCAGAAGTCAAAAGTCAGAAGATTTACGGTAAATTTGCCAGCTTGTACTATTCGTCTGGTTTCTATTGGAAATAACTCTAACTTTCATCATCTACGGCTATAACCCACCTATTGCCTATGATTGATTAACATTTTCCAAAAATCCTCACAAGTTCTTCAAGCTTTTTTCTTATCTTGAACCTAAGCATGGATTTGTGCCTAATGAGAATTGGAAAAAAACGATTATCTATTAGGAGATTACATCTACGATCTCTTAGCCAAAGTTGAATGCTTAGAAGATTAGGGAGATTAGGGAGGTAGAAATTAATGGTTCAGGTAATTACAGAACAGGGATTAGATAATTACGGTAATGCCATTAAGGTGGAGCTACTTAAAGCTGCATATTTAGCAGGCAGGAGAGATTTTTCGCGATCGCACTTAAAACATATTTGTCTACATAAAGCGCAGTTGGCGACTATCAATCTGTGTGATGCCTATTTAAATCGAGCTATTTTGAGTAAAGCTAATCTTGAAAGAGCTTATTTAAACCGAGCAATTCTTTATGCTGCCAATTTAAACCAAGCAAAATTGTACCAAGCTAGTTTGATTGAAGCAAATCTAGAAAAAGCTAACTTGAGTCATGCTGCCTTGAATCACACTAATTTAAGTGGAGCAAATTTAAGGAATGCTAATCTCGAACATGCACAGTTGGTTTGGGCAAATCTGCGGGGAGCAAATTTAACGGGTGCCAATTTGGAAAAGGCAAATTTAAGTGGCGCTAAATTTAATCAGACGATTATGCCTGATGGAAGTGTAAGAAATGATGATGGTTAGTCACTATTGCTTACTTGGGTTATTTATAACGAGAAAAAATTATGTTTGAAAAAATCTTAGTAGCACTAGATCGTTCCCCAGAAGCAGGAGCGGTTTTTAACTTTGCTTTATCTTTAGCACAGCCAAAAAGCGAATTATTGTTAGTTCACTTTATTGACTGGCAGATGCAGGATGTATCTACTTGGGTTGGGGTTGGCACTTTGTACGATCTCAATTTATCAAGCGATCGCTACTGGAGTCACCAACGTTTAGAAACAGAAGTTGAAATTGTCAATGATTGGCTCAAAGGGTTGGCAGAACCAGCTAACCAGCGTGAAGTGCGCTATAAATATGAATGCCAGATCGGCAACTGTAATTTGGGAATTGGCGATCGCGCTAAGAATTGGGGTGCAGATGTAATTGTAATTGGTCGTCGGAGTCAAAAGAATATATCAGAGATATTTTTAGGTAGCGTTAGCAACTATGTAATTCATCATACTCCTTGTTCCGTTTTAGTCGTTCAAGGAACGAATAGCTCAACAGGCGATCGCCTAGCTCCTACATCAGAAGTAAATTATTATTAGTAGAATTAAGGTGGAAGAGCTATCCCTTATTGAAGGAGAGCGAGATGAAAACCAACAAGAAAAGTTTGGCTGTTAATTGTTTCAATACTTTGGTATTGGCAGGAATTATCGGAATTTTTGCAGCGATCGCCGCCAAAGCACAGGATCATCCTAATTTTGAGCTGCTGAATGGCTTGTTTACGCCAACTGAATCTGAAAGATTTTTCAAGCGGGAAGAGAAGACTTGGAACGAGAAATAGCAATCTTGAATCATCCAGAACGTTATCTGAGTGGGGATGTGTTGCAAATAGACCCAAAAATAATTAAACAGATGAATCAACTAGAATTACCTAGTGATTTTGAGGGAGATCTATCTGAGTATAAATTACAGAAAATTAGATAAATACTACTAACTACTAACTACTAACTACTAACTACTAACTACTAACTACTAACTACTAACTGTCTAATATCTCCAAG
>JAAUOU010000178.1 GCA_012034765.1 Pleurocapsaceae cyanobacterium CSU_1_1
TGCGCCATTTCACCGCAAGGATGATGTATTTCGCATTGCCGAACAAGCGGGTCACAAAGTTTTGTTTTTACCACCATATTCACCTGATTTTAATCGTATCGAACAAGACTTTGCGATTATCAAAAAAAGACGTATTTATTCCGCTCCTGGTACTTCCTTGGATGATATCGTTAAATCATACGGAAATTATTTAGAATGACTATAGTCAACGTACCTGTTTTATCGAGGCAAATAGTTTGTACCGAACCTAAAGCCTCGATCGCATCGAGACGACGGACTAAAACCCCTTGCTGTCTCATTTTATTGATTCCTAGTGCCAGGGTAATAGTGGCAACAGTGGGTAATCCTTCAGGAACTGCTGCTACAGCTAAGGCGATCGACGTTTGCAACATTTCGACAAAACCATAACCCCGAACTATTCCCAAAACTAAGACTAAAATACATACCGCACTAGATAATAAAACCAATTGACCACCAGCTTTCTTTAGCTGAATTTCTAAAGGAGTTTCAGGGAGTTTAATTTCTGTGACCAAAGCCTGAATTTGTCCCATTTCTGTCTGCTTTCCTGTAGCTACCACTACCCCTAAGCCCTGTCCGCCTGTGACAAACGTACCCCTGTAGACCATATTGCTCCGTTCAGCTAAGGGAATATCTCTGTCTGTAAAGGTTTGACTAGTTTAAGTACAGGCACACTTTCTCCCGTAAGGGCAGATTCATCAATGCTCAGGCGATCAGATTCGATCAACCTGGCATCGGCAGCGACATAACTACCAGGTTTAAACAGCAGAATATCGCCTACGACAATTGTTTGAGAATCGATCTCGGTTGATTTGCCATCTCTAATTACCCAAGCAGAGGGATTTACGAGGTTTCTCAAAGAGAGGATAATGTCCTCGGATTTGCTTTCGGTGACGTAACCCAACACAGCGTTGATAATTACTACTCCCATAATTACCAACGCATCAACACTACTTCCTGTAGCAATAGAGAGGAGCGCAGCCAAAATTAAAAGAGCCACGGGAATTGACCAAAAGTAGCCGAGAAAGACGATTATTCCTGAACGGGGGTGAGCTTCATTGAGAATATTTTTGCCATATTTAGCGAGATTCTCCTCAACTGCCGATTGGGAAAGTCCTAAGCTTGTAGAATTTAACTCAGCTAAAATGTCTGCTACTTCCTTTTGATGCCAAGGGGCAGTCGATCTGGGGAATTGCTCGGAAAACAACGCAGAAGCTCGCTCTATAGGCTCTATAGTCACAATTAGGAATATTATCCTTCCGATGGTTGGGTTAAACTCTCTAGCTGGTCAAATCTGCTTTTAATAGTCTCTGGCTGTAATGTCCCGACTCTCGATAATAAAACTGCTCCCAAGCCAAATAGATTGAGCATGATAATAATTAGTCCTCCGACAATGGGAATTAGACTTATTAATGCTAAAACCAGCATTCCCAGCAAAAAGGGTATAAAAGGTTTTTCGCGGCGAGCCAAGATTTTCTTGCCAATCCAGAGTCCTGTGGCGATCGCGCCAAGCAAACCCGCTACTGCAAAGGCTAAGTTAACAAGCGGAATCAGTAAGAAGCCAAACACACTTCCCGCAAATAAGGCAGTAAATAGAGTAATTGCGACAATTGCACCCAAACCCCATACGCCACTTTTGAAAGAATGCTGGTGCATGGTTGCAGTAATGATTTGAAGATGACCAGGAAGTAAGAACAGCAAAAACATACCAAAGGCAAAAATAACGCTCAGAAAAATTAGAGAAAATGCAGTGTTAACTAAATAAGTCATACCGACTAAGCCAAAGCGATCCAACAGGACTCCCGCATTGCTAAAGATAACAACCTCATCTCCGCCAATCATTGCACCAGGCTCTTTAATAATCTGTCCGCCGATAGCTACTGCATCTCCCCCGATACGGGCATTAGACTTAAGAATCACGTCTCCGCCGATAGCAACAGCATCTTGAGTAACTTGTCCCTCATTGAGAATGGTCACGTTACCGCCGATCGCGACAACATCGGTCATGACCTGTTTTTCTTGGACAGTAACATCAGTACCCATCTTGAAGATTTGGATCTCACTATCCCTTTGAGCAACAGCCACACCTGTAATCATAATTACCAGAAAAGCTGCTACAAAAACTAAGATTAATTTTTTAATTCTTTGCCAATTCATTTTGATACTTCTCCTATTGATTCATTGGGAATAAACCAGTTGATTCGGGACGACGAAAAATACTAATAACAGCGCGCAGGGTAAAGGCAAATAGTGCTAAAGCACCCAACGAAAACAAAAGATCTCCTGGAATTCGCAACCATACTGTCCAGTGCATCCAAGGACTATCGATTACTGCTGCGCTACGGGCGTACCAAGTACCATGATTGACTGAGGCTACCAACTGATAAAAACCACTGGGAATCAAGCCAAAAACTAGCATGGCTACTAATCCACCGTTAATCGACCAAAAGGAAAAGTGTAGTAATTTCTCGTTCCAAGCCGATTCTGGGGTCATTTCTCGCAGGGAAAATAGCATTAAGGCGATCGCCAATGAGCCGTATACGCCAAATAAAGCTGAGTGGGCATGTATGGGAGTAGTATTAATTGCTTGGGAATAATAAAGCACAATGGGCGGATTAATCAGGAAGCCAAAGATACCCGCACCGACTAAATTCCAAAAACAAGTACCGAGAAAGAAGCGTAACGGCCAACGATAAAACCCCTCCGCTGCTTTAGTCAATTCTAGGGTTTTGACTACTTCAAACCCGATCAGGGTTAAGGGTACTACTTCTAAAGCAGATGCCACCGAACCCATTGCCGCAATAAAGACTGGTGTACCAGCAAAATAGAGATGGTGCAAAGTACCAATTACACCACTACCCAGATACAGAATAGTAGTCAGATAGGTTGCTCGCAGGGCTGAAGACTTACTCAAAAATCCCAACTCACTGCATAGATAGGCAATGGTAACGGTAGCAAACACTTCAAAGAAACCTTCTACCCAAAGATGCACCACCCACCAACGCCAATATTCAGCGATGCTTAATGGGGTGTGGTTACTGTACATCAAGCCAGCCGAATAAAACAGCGGAATGGTCACGGCACTGTAAAAGAAGAAATGATTTAAACCCGTGGGACTACCTTCTTGTTTTAGGGCAGGTTTTAGGGCGCGATACATCAGCCACAGCCAAAACACCATGCCTCCAATTAATAATAGTTGCCAGACTCGACCAAGCTCGACATATTCATAACCTTGGTGTCCCCACCAAAAACTTAGCTTGTTGCCCAAGATACCTTGAATACTCGCCCAAGAACCGATCATTGCTCCACTTACTACCACGGCTAAGGCAATGAGCAATCCTAAATTAGCTATACCCTGCCTTTTAGGTTCTCTGCCAAAACGGGGAGCAAAATATAAGCCTGCTGCTAGCCAACAGGTAGCAATCCAAAACACCGCTAACTGTAGATGCCAGGTACGAGAAGCAGCATAGGGTAAGAATTGTTGTAGGGGCAGTCCATAAAAGCCGTCCCCTTCTACTGCATAGTGGGCGGTAATCATCCCTGCACCAATCTGAATTAAAAAGAGTGCCATTGCCACTAGAAAAAAGAGAGAGGTAATCTTCTGACTGGGGGTTGTTTGAGGAATTACGGCAGCTTTGGTTGCAGGTAAAATACCATCGTCTTCGGTTCTTAAATAAATAAAGAGAAAAACTGCGATCGCACCGATTAAAACAATGACCGAAACAATCGACCAAATTAGAAACTGAGCAGGGGGTTGATTGCCAATCAGATCATCGTGGGGCCAGTTAGCAGTATAAGAAAAAGGCGCATGGGGGCGATTAGCTGCTGCCGTCCAAGCTGTCCAGGCAAAGAAAGCGGTAACGTTATGAATCTGGGTATCATCTTTAAACCAGCCGTCGGGAATCGAATGAACCCGCGAACCATGAGCTAAAAGTTCTTGATATGCTTTAAATGTTTGCTTTATACCTTGAGTTTGAGCATCGGTTAATAATAGTGCTTGGGTCTGAGGATCGTAACGATTGGTTTTAAACTGCTCCTTTACCCTTGCCTGTAAACTAGCTCGTTCTGGTGCGGGCATTGCTGCTAAATCCGCTTGAGCAAAACTAGGATTATTATTTTCAACAACTCCCGCCGTTGCTAATCCCCAGCGATGTAAAAAGTCAGCCGTCCAGTCTGGGGCAAGATAGCTGCCGTGTCCCCAAATACTGCCGATATGCTGTCCTCCTCTTGCCAGATAGGTTTCTTGTCCTGCCTGAATTTCTGATTGAGTCAGCACGATTTCTTGTTGAGGAGAAACAATTGTTGCTGGTATTGGTGGGGCATTTTTCCAAATTGCTGCCCCCGCACCGAGTAGTACCGAGAAGGTAACAATACAGATTACAACCAACCACACGGGCAAATTCCAGCGCAGGTTGGCTTTAGTTTCTGAGAGGGGAAGATCTGCGGTCGGATTAGCCATAGTCAATTTTGCTTATCTGCCGAACAGTTACATCGTGCTACTGCTCTAAGTTTATTTTGAAGTTAAGTCAAAAGTTTGAGGAATTTGTGAGGAGAGATGCGGTCTGTAGACTATTTATCCTCGAATGATTGTGAGATACGCGGAGAAACCCACGCTATTGGGTCAGCAATCGTGCGATCGCCGATCTATAGCAATCCTAAATGAAATGAGAAATTTCTACTACCTACTATGCTGAGAGGCATCTAAAACGCATATTATGAAGATAAGAAATAGAATCAAAATAAGCTAATGCCAGCTACAGGATTTTTAAACCAAGAGCAAAAAGAAAAGCTTCAAAAAAATCTAAAAGAACAT